>NIUT01000112.1 GCA_002254365.1 Nitrospira sp. UW-LDO-01 | reverse complement strand
CTCGTCACAGGCGCAACCGGGTTTGTTGGAGCTGCGGTTGCCCGGGCCCTTGTACGAGCCGGTGTCGAGGTTCGTGTCTTGGCACGGCCTGAAGCCGACCTCACAAATCTAACCGGCCTTCCGGTTGAACGAGTCGCGGGGGATTTGCGCGACCCCGCATCACTTCGTGTCGCGCTCCAAGACTGCCGCCACCTCTATCATGTCGCGGCACACTACGCCCTTTGGGCCAAGGCCCCTTCCATCTTTTATGACGTCAACGTGACCGGCACCAGAAATCTTCTGGAAGCCGCGCGCGAAGTCGGCGTGGAACGGACGGTCTATTGCAGCACAATCGGGGCCATCGGCTTGCCGCCTGGTGGCGGGCTTGGAACGGAAGAAACCCCGGTCTCGCTCGAACAAATGGCCGGCCACTATAAGCGCTCGAAATATCTGGCCGAACAAGAAGTGCACAAGCTGGCCAAGGAAGGATTGCCGGTCGTCATCGTCAATCCCAGCGCTCCGGTCGGGGAGGGCGATGTGAAACCAACACCGACCGGCCAAGTGATCGTCGATTTCATGAAGGGGCGAATGCCGGCCTACATCGAAACCGGGATGAACATCATCGATGTGGATGACGTCGCGACTGGCCATCTGCTCGCGATGGAGAAAGGCCGCCAGGGCGAACGGTATATTCTCGGCTCTACGAATCTCTTGCTTCGTGAAGTGTTTGAGATCCTCAGCCGATTGACCGGGCTCAAAGCGCCATCCGTAAAACTCCCACGGGGTGCGGTGCTTCCGCTCGCCTACCTCAATCACTGGTTTGCCAATGTGACGGGTCTCCCTCCGCGCATTCCGCTGGAAGGCGTGAAGATGGCCAAATACAAGATGCACTATGACTGCAGCAAGGCAATCCGAGAACTTGGACTGCCGCAGCGTCCTCCCGAAGTTGCCCTGGGCAAGGCCGTCCGGTGGTTCAAATCCCACGGGTACGCATGACGGCCACCTCGAACTCCCATTGAATGGAACACCTCGTCCTCTTTTTCAAGACCATTGTCCTCCGACCCTATGTCTTTATTTTTCTTGCCGCCTTTCTCTTTTCCGCCATCAAGCTGATCGGCTGGCCACGAACCTGGCGGTTCTGGCTTATTAGTTGGGCGACTGCCTTTGTCTGCGAATTTTCGTCGACCAGAACCGGCATCCCCTTCGGGTGGTACTTCTATAATGGTTCGACGATCGGACAAGAGCTCTATTTTTTTGACGTGCCGTTCATGGATTCCATCTCATTCAGCTTCCTCCTCTTTGCCGCCTACTGTGTGGCACTTGGGCTCCTACTCCCGTTTGATGTTACGTTGAAGAACGACCGGTCTCCTCTCAAGCCGCTACGCTTCGATGTAACTGTCCGCACAAGTTTGGCGATCTCTGGCCTGACTGCCTTGCTGTTTGCCTTCATCGATATGGTGATCGATCCCGTAGCCCTGCGTGGTGACCGTTGGTTCTTGGGGAAAATCTATGACTACCCCGATCCCGGATGGCACTTCGGAGTCCCCTTCGCGAACTATGTGGGCTGGGCGGTCGTCGGACTGATTTCGCTGGCGCTATATGTTCCATTGGATCAACGACTCGCTGCACTCACAATATCTCCATCGATGACTCAGCGCCTCCTACTCGGGATCGGGTTATATTACGGCGTCCTAGCCTTTAACCTCGGTATGACATTTTGGATCGGTGAAACGTTTATGGGTATCAGCGGCCTGCTGATGCATCTCCCGGTCCTCATAATCTTGACCACTCGCCTTGTTATCCGCCAATAGATGCTCCTCGCCGAATAGTGGGGTGACATTCAGCCCAAAGAATTTGTATAGTCAGATGAGCGTCAGGCTAAGGGAATCATCACAATGGACAGGCAGATAGACTCAGACTCCATTGATCAAGACTACCCGCGACACGGTCGTACTGTGTTCGGTCGCGCAGTGGGATCAAGCCGCAATCGATCTGCCAGAGTTAGTATCCTGCTCCTCACCGTCTTGCCGCTCTGCCTGATAGGGTTAGCCCCCGTGCCAGAACTCCTGCACGTGCTGGGCATCGTGGCATCCATCGATGAAAAGCACATTGACGTGAAGACTGCGAAAGGACAGGTCGTGTCTGTCCTGCTGACCAAGCAGGTCAAGTACAAGAACAAAAACAACCCCAAATCACTCGACCCACCAGCCGTCGGCGACCGCGTCATCATCGAAGCGTCCAGAGATGAGAAAAACAAGAAGGTCACGGCGACGGTGGTGCATTATTCACCGGGCAGCATTCCTCCACCTCCACGATAAGCCATGCCGACCGTTCGATTTGCACGAGCCGTCCATGAATCACCCTTTCACGGAGGGCTACGCCAGGCCTTTATGCGGGTGTTCATCACCGGTATCGCCGTCTTTCTGGCCATCACCATTGTTCCTGGATTGGAGGCCAACAGTTTCGGTGCCGGTATGGCAGCCGTACTGGTCCTGACCTTCTTAAACCTGATCCTTCGCCCCATCTTGTTTCTGCTCACGTTGCCGCTGATCGTCTTGACGCTTGGGCTCTTTCTGGTGGTACTGAACGCACTGCTGCTTGAACTGACCGCGTTTTTCGTGAAGGGGTTCACGGTCTCAGGGTTCTGGGCTTCCGTCGGTGGTGCGCTGGTCATCAGCTTGGTCACAACAGTCCTCAACGGCTGGACGGTTGACCGCCGTCTCCCGACTGATCTTCAGGAGGAACCTCGTCGGCCACCCAAGATCATCAATCCTGATTGAGCCCGCGCAGTGATAAAGAAGGGATACCGGTAGCCTGCAGGAAATCATGATGGCGCGCCGAAATACGTCATCGGCGTGCCATGCCCTTTGAAAAAGAACCAGTGACCATTACGCGTCCACACTCTTGCCGATTCGCACGTTATTCATCTCGATGCTCATACGCGACATGCTTCCGGTAGTCTCCTTCCTGTCCTGATCGACCGATGTCATACATGAACAGCGCCAGCATCAGGATTGCCATATTGATTGAGACCAAGATTGTTATCATCGCAATATCCTCAAACATGGCGTCCCCTTCCTTTCTGTCTTATTATTGAGAATTGTTTCTCTATCTAGAATCGAAGGCGCCTCCGATCTCACGTTTCTTATTTCTGCTTATCTTATGTGGCAACATCCATGCCCGCGACCCTCTCGCCGGTTACCATTGTTCACCCGTCCATACGTGATGAAGACTCCTGAATATCGGTGACTTGGAACATGCCGAGGGCCTTCGTCACCCAGTGAGTACTGCACGAGATGGATCTGGTTGAGACCATCCCCTATCGCTGACGATTCTTCGATGACAAGCCCTCTCATGGACACGACTGGAAGGCTCGGAGTATCTCGCGAGGCCGGATCTGGTGAGTTACTTACCTTCCAAGGACGAGCGCCCAACCCCCCACTTGCGTTTCTACGTATGGCACAACCTTCACTTTTTACATGTTGCGCAAAAACTTTCTACTCCGTTCTCCGGCAAATACTGTGTGTACCAACGTTGAACACAGTTGATACTGCATAAAGTGTGAGCTTGAGCCATTGAGTATGAGTCGTCACGCAAGGCGGCATGCGCCTTGCTTTGGAATGCTCTCATTGACTCACTTACACACACATGGGAGGTTACATGAAGCCAATGTTGCCATTGCAACACTCATCGAGAGGCCATCGAGCACGTCGCCGCCCGTCTTGGGTTCCACGCGCGATAATCCTCGCTCTCTGCGCCACAGCAATCAGTATTCCCACTGCTGGATTTTGTGCGTCGCCAGGATCGTCGGTCCCGCTCTTTGTGGAAACACCCAGCGATATCCCTGCTGCAATCGACCAGGCGTTTCCGTCGGCTCAGCTCTCGAAGCGATGGGTGCGTCGACACCGCACGATGGGGCTCAACCCCGCTGCGTTGGAAGCCATGAAACTCGTCCGCAAAGACTCAAAACAGGACATCTCCCTGGACCTCTTCGATGCCGGCACACGCACACTCGAACTCGATGAACCAGAAATCCATGGCAATAAGGCGAAGGTGTGGCGTGGGCGAGTGCGAGGAGACCAGGATAGTGATATCACCTTGGCCGTGCGCGGCAAGAAAATGGTTGGGACGATAGTCTCCAGCCAACGGCTCTATAAAATTGAGCCAACAGAGGATAATCGTCACCGTCTCGTCGAAGTCGACGAAGACGCCATGCGGCCAGATCACCATCCGCTCGTGGTGCCAGACGATGGGACCCCTGCGGATCCCCCTGCTCCAGAGCCTGAGCTCCAACAGCCCAGTGCAGCAGCCGCAACTAATACCGTAACCACGGCTGCCGTAACGGCGAACACGACTGTCGATTTACTGGTGGTGTACACCTCAACCGCACGCGCCAAACAGGGCGGCACATCCGCCATGAATGCATTGATTACACTGGGTGTCGATCTGGCGAATCAAGCATACCAAAACAGCCAAATCGCCATGCGGCTCCGTCTGGTGCGGGCTGCCGAAATCGCCTATGCTGAAACTGGGAACATGAATACCGATTTGGTACGCCTCCAACGGACGACCGATGGCTTCATGGATCAGGCGCACACATTGCGTAACCAATACAAGGCTGATCTCGTCGCACTCATCGTCGACAACGGCGGAGCCTATTGCGGAATTGCCTATGTTATGGCGAACGGCCCGCGCGCGAGTTTTGCTCCTTGGGCATTCAGCGTGACGGATCGCGACTGTGTGGCCAATAACACGCTCACGCACGAGCTCGGGCACAATATGGGCGATGCACACGACCGTGCAAGCGGCGGGACCGGGGTGTATCCCTACTCCTATGGTTACCGGGACACCATTGGAAAATTCCGAACCATCATGGCCTACCCCTGCCCGACGGTGTCATGCCCGCGGGTCAAGTATTTTTCCAACCCGAAAATCTTGATCAACGGCCGACCAGCCGGAATCGATCACAGGGTCAACCCGTCGAACTCTGCGGACAATGCCCGCTCGATGAACGAAGTTCGAAATGTCATTGCCGCCTGGCGCGCAAGCACCACGACCTCTGCTGCCACCGCACCGAGTGGGTTGAGGGACGTCCGTCCTGACTCTCGAAACGACCTCGACGATGATGCAGACGATGACTCGGATGACGACATGGATGACAATGCTCCCAACAAGCCTCAAAAAGATGCTCCGGGAACATCGCGCGGAAAGTCTCCTGCGCCAACTCCTTAACTGATAAGATGCTGGGAGGATCGAGCTTCGGTCCTCCCAGTCTTGAATACCACAGACATCACAAAATGATATCGAGATAAAGAAACACCATGTGTGACTCGAAAAAACAATCAGCGGTTCAACGATTCAAACCTCTTCTCCTTACCCTACTGGTGGGCAGCATGATCGGCCAAATGGCATGGGCCGGCGAGCCGCCTGAACCAAAGAGCCTATGGCACACCATTCTGAATCCTCCGCCAATTACCCAGCCTCAAACACCGAAGAAGCCATGGATGCTTCGCGATCGAGAAATTGAGTTGGACCTCTCTCTCCTTAAAGTTCTCAAGGATGCAGGAGCCAGGCCCCTTCCCAGGATCACCGTTGAACTCTTCGACAATATCAACCCAGAACTCGACGTCTCCTCCACGGTCTCTCGAATCAACGACACCGCTGTCATCCGTGGAACGTTCAAACCGCCAGTACAAGGCGATTTCACATTCGTGATCACCGGCAATCTTCTGGTTGGAACCATCCAGATCGGCCCTCGCATTTATAAGACCGACCATATCGGAAATGGTCGCCTGCGGTTGGTCGAGCTCGATCCCGACAAAATGCCGCGGGATTGACGGTTATCGTTCCTTCATAACAATCAATCTCAAATGTTGTCCCAAAGAGTACCCCGGTGACGTTGGCATCCTGTCACACATGAAAGTTACTCGGATGGGTTGCAGGACGTTATGATTACTCAGAGAGAGTAGCTATTCGCCACCGATCCGGCTACAATGCGTTTTCTTGTACTGGAACGTATGACCACGGCGACTCCTCAAACGAAACCGGCTCCGGAAACACTTCTTCAACGGACGTTGAATGCCGCGCTGAATGAGATCAGCACGGATTCAGTGCTGGCGGCAATCTTCCACCAGGAAAACGGCCCTCTCGTCGAGCATGCCTCACGTGGGTTTACATCTCGAGATGTTCAAGCCATTCTCCGTACCCTTTCGACACAAAGCGCCGCAGCCCTGAGCCCAAACACAGCCGATTCCGACAGTGGGCGCACCGTCCGTTTGCGGTTGATTACTCCCGGCGCCAAGTCCTTGCTCGTCGTGCCCCTGCGCCATCTCACTCGTGTATACGGCTGTCTGGTGATCGGCAGGAAAGAAGGCGCGGCCTTTTCCAAGAAAGACCGATCACAGCTAGACCAGATGTGTGAGGGGATGACCAAAGCATTGGATCGCGAGGGCTTGTTCAATACCGCTGCGGTGCTCAGCCGTCCGTACGTGACGCAGGAAGCCGCGCCTCCCCAACCAGCTGGGGGCGACTTGTTTCCGCCCATGATCAAGCACTTCTCGCCGGAGCTGCAGGCAAAAGTTGAGGCAGTCCTCACAGAAGCCAACCAGTCCGTGGCCTACGACCGAGCCTGGGCCTGTTACTACGATCCTCTGGCTGGAAATGTGGAAGTTTTGGGGGTTGTTGGTGATGTCAAGGCTGATCAACGGGACGCGAAGAAGGACCTGAAGCCCGGTCAACGTCTCACACTGGATAGTTCTGCCGCCGGATGGGCCGTGCGCCACCGCAAGCCGCGCGTGGATCATGACCTGGCCTCCACTCAAGGCCGCTTTCTCGATCACAAACAGCTCTTTAAGGACCGCTTTCAGTCATCTCTCGTCATCCCATTTTTCGTCAAAGGGCAAGTCGGCGGCACCCTCACGCTGGGGGCAAAGGATCCGGAACGCTATCAAACGACCGATGCCCGCACGCTGGAACCTACGATCGTCCAACTTGCCGATCTCTTACAAACACCGGTGCCCCAAGCCCCGGCCCCGGCTCCACCCACTGAGATTGGATCACCAAATCCTCAGGCCGTTTCGTCGACACCTTCCGAGCCGAGTATCAGAAAACAAGAACGCCAATCGGCAATCGGAGAGTTCAGTGCATTTTTGGCGACGGAGATCCGTGAACCTTTAGCCTCCATTCGATCGCAATTGGAAGAAGTGACCGGTGAGGGGATTCTTGATTTCGATCCTCAGACACGGGTGGAAAACGCCATGCGCGACTTGATCCGGATCGAGGCGATCCTTAACGAAATCCTCGATTTCGCTAAGCCGCTTGAGCTAAACCGGCATCTCTGCCGAATTCCAGAAGTGCTTGAGAGCGCGTTGGTGGTGGTTGGAACCGATCTTGAAGCGACCCGCATTCAAGTCGCAAAAGACTATGCCACCGTCATCGCTCCTGTGCGTGGTGATGAAGCGAAGCTCCAGCAGGCTTTCTTGAGCATTTTCCGGAACGCCTGTGAGGCCATGTCTCCCGGCGGACAGCTCACCATCGCCGTCACACAACATCGCGCCGGTCGCGGGTTCGAGGTGCAGATTCTGATCAAGAACAACGGGGTACCGATCCCGGCTGAAATCGTGGATAAAGTCTTCGAGCCGTTTTTCACGACGAAGCGGTCGGGCATCGGGTTAGGCCTGCCCAGCGTCAAGAAAATCATCGAGGAACACCACGGGACGATCGCGATCGGTAGTGCGACCGGTGAAGGCACGACTGTGACCATCCGCCTCCCTGGTGTCAGTCGAGGACCAGCATTTCGCCACCGTGGACGAGGTCGCCGACCTCCGCGCCGTCCAGGTTGACCCGAGCCTCTTCATCTCGACTCACCCTCGGAAGGCTTTGCCTGTTTGACAGAAACGGCTACCGATCGCTATGATTCGATCGGTGCCTTTGTGTAACGAAGCTACGCCGTCGTTGTGTGATCCTCATTCACTCTTCTATCTCAAAGGGAGAACGGGTATGAAACTTGTCACTGCTGTAGTTGCCACAGCCTCCGCAGTTCTGTTCGGTCTTTCCATGGCTTCAGCCAACCCAGCACTGCTGCCCAAGCATGAAGGCTATCCGATGAAGAACTCGGGCAGCCCTGTCACAGGCCAGCCGACCGCGAACGATCCAGGCCAGCCGGATGCGCATGGAACCGCTACGCTGCTGAAGTCGGCAGATTCGGTCAAGAATGCTGAGCAGAAACTGATGAAGACGGACAATGCACGCATCACCGAAGGACAGGGAGCCGGCAGACTTCCACATGTGGAGGGGCCACAGATCACGATCGCTCCACCCGTGACCTCTGCCACCAAGATTACCGGCGACCGCAAAATCGACTAACCAGTTTTTGAACGATGCGATACAGAAAGGGGAAGTCCTTTAGAGGGACTTCCCCTTTGCTTTGTGTTTCCTGCGGGAACTGTTCGTACGGCCGTCTTCCTCAATCAATCGGAACCGCCAAGGTTTTTTTGCCCACAGTCCTGCGTAGTCCACTCCAATCCGCGGAAAGGTGCCCACCTGATTGCGAGGGACTCTCTGACCTCGATCTTCAAACCAGATGGCTCGTCCCTGTGTCAGATCAACCCGATGCAATGACCGATCGATACCCAGCTCGCGGCAGAGCTTTCCCGGACCATCTATCAATTCGCCATCCACTTCAATGGCACGGATCAACACGGCGGCAGGAAAGTCTGGCCGCTCCGTCACGACATTCAGCATGTGGTACATGCCATAAATTAAATAGACATACGACATCCCCGGAGGACCAAACAGGACTTCTGTCCTAGCCGTCCGACCTTTTGAGGCATGACAGGCCTTATCCTCTTCCCCGATATAGGCCTCCACCTCAATGATTTTTCCGACAATCGTACCCCTCCCATTCTCACGAATGAGATGCTTCCCGATGAGGGACTGGGCAACCGTCAATGTTGGACGGTTGAAGTAGGCTTGAGTGAGAATCTTTGCCATGATGAGAAGGACTCGGCAATGGTACGTTCATGCGAACCCATCTTGCAATTCTTCATTCATCACTTTTTGTTCGCCAATCCCATATCATGGCTAAAAATACCAGCCTCCATTACATATACGCAGGGTCCTTGGCACGAAATGGATGCCGTTAACAGTAGTTGATTCGGTCTGGAATCGTGAGTAGAACTCGAAGATCACCTGCTCAAGAAGTGAACGATTTAGGTGAGCCCCATCGCGAGATATCACGCTCCGCACTCAGCTTTGTATTGGCTTAACAGTTCAGCCACACGCCGACGCAGCATATTATTCGTGACCGCACAAGAAATGGCGACCAACCCAACCCACTGCGGTTGGTTTCAGAGTGAAGCCCCGACCGATCATAATCGCATTAACGACCATGGTACCGAGGACTGTGTCAAAGAGGACAATATACGGTGCATTGGCACGATAGTGCCTGTGATAACCAGTCACCTCTTCAAGGCGACTTTTAGTTGGAGCGCACGGGAAACTGTTGAAGGTTAACCGGCCATTAAAGGAGCCACTACTTGAGCCCAATTACGACCAGCTACAGACTTAGGGCGCCTAATAGGCCAACGATCATGTAACTTGCCACATGTTTCAAATCATCCATAGCCGTTCCTTCTGCAAGCCGTTAACGATGCTGATGATGGTGCGCCTCATTTTCCAAACCCTCGACCAATACCAAGCGCCACAGCCTTTCTTTTGACCTCCGGGTCATCCAACAACCCTTCAGTGAGGCCGTTTAGACCTTGGGCAAGCCGGTTGCCACCAAAAGCCACGAGCGTCACGGCTTTTTCTTCTCCCGGTTCAAACCTAGCGGATGCGCCTGCAGGAATAGCCAGCCGAAACCCAAACGCTTGTGCACGATCGAACTGGAGCGCGCGATTCGCTTCAAAGAAATGATAGTGCGACGCGACCTGAATCGGCCGATCTCCTAGGTTTTTAACGGTGATTCCTTTCGTTTCTCGTCCCTTGAAGAGTTCAATCTCACCGGCTGCGGGCATAACTTCACCGGGAATGATCGGTCTAGCCAGCTCGGCTTTGACCGCAGCAGCTAAGGCTTCCTTTGATCTCTGTGGCGCATCTTGGTCTTCCATTTTTCTCCCTCCTATTCCATCCCACCGGCTTTTTAATCAGGAGTTCCTCCACAGCAGCTTATGCACAGAATCTACTCAGTAATTGATCCGAGTCTCTCTCTACGAACAATATGGATCGGCAGGGCGGAAGAACACGCTCATCGGCGGCATGATCAAGAAATGAGAGCAAGTCATCATAGAAACCGTCAATATTTAACAACCCACATGGCTTGTAGATTTCAGCCCGTTGCACCATGGTAAGCACCTCCCAAAACTCTTCTATGGTCCCGATTCCACCCGGAAGCACTATGAAGGCATCGGACAGTTCCGCCATGAGCCCAAGCCGTTCTGGAGCCGTGGTGGCCACGTACACTCGCGTGAGTTGTTCATGGACTTTCTCTTGGACGGCGAATTGGCGACTAACCACCCCAATGACTTCCCCGCCAGCGGTTAGGACGGCGTTTGCAACGGCCCCCATGAGTCCCAGCGCACCACCCCCATAGACGAGTCCTACCCCTCGTCGTATAAGCGCTTCGCCCAAGGCTGTCGCGGCATGAAGGTAGGCGACCCTCCCTCCGACCTGAGACCCACAAAACACACAGACCCGTTTCATCGGCGGCTCTGACTTTGCGAAGGAAACACGCGGGCATGCGCCTCTTGTGGAGGGAATTTCAATTTACCAACCTCTGAATCCGTCGGGCTCAAGACACTTCCGGACATGAGGTAATTGACGACATAATCCTGCACAGCAATATCGAGCGGCGTGGGAGAGTGGACATAGCCCGTCATGCATAGTTTTTGGATATCGGCTTGAGTGAAGTATTGATATCGCGACCGCAGCTCGATCGGCATATCGACAAATTCGATGGCAGGCTTCCGCCGCAAGGCGCGACAAACAGAGGAGGCCAAATCGAGCCAGGTATGGGCGTGACCAGACCCGATATTGAAGAGGCCTATGGCTTGGTGATGCTCAGCGAGGTACAGAGTCATATCCACGGCATCCTTCACGTAGAGAAAGTCTCGCCGCTGTTCTCCGTCTCTGTACTCGTCATGATAGCTCTTGAACAGCTGGATCTTACCGGCCTCCTGGAGTTGCGCCGTGGCTTTATGCACCATGCTGCGCATGTCCCCCTTATGGTCTTCGTTCGGGCCGAAGACATTGAAGTATTTCAGACCGACAATTTGATCAAGAAGCCCGTTGCGCCAGGCATAACGATCGAAGAGATGTTTCGAAAACCCATACGCGTTCAAGGGTCGCAAGTTATCGAGATCCAAACTGGTATCACTCATACCCATCGCACCGTCTCCATAGGTCGCTGCGGAGGAGGCATAGAGGAACCGAGCTTTTGATGTGACCGCCCAGTGAGAAAGCGTCTTCGTAAACTCAAAATTGTTCTGGATGAGATAGGACACATTGCGCTCAGTGGTCGAAGAGCAGGCACCGAAATGCAAGATCGCCTGGAACGATCCGAGTGAGCCATCGTGCAGCCGAGGAAGCAATTGGTCGGCTTCGAGATAATCACGAAATCGGAGGGGAGCCAAGTGCCGCCATTTATCGGTGTCTCGCAAACGGTCCACGACGACGATATTGTCACAGCCTCGTCGGTTGAGGCCCCAAATGACCGCGCTTCCAATAAAGCCTGCGCCGCCCGTAACGAGCACGCGCCAATCCGCTAAACTGCGCGACCTACCAGCCCAGTACATACGCGAAGATTAATGGGGCCACGATCGTGGCATCGGACTCGATGATGAACTTCGGCGTCTCCACACCCAGCTTTCCCCACGTGATTTTTTCGTTCGGGACCGCCCCGGAATACGATCCATAACTGGTGGTCGAATCGCCGATTTGACAAAAATATCCCCAGAGCGGCACCTGTGTTTTCCGAAGATCCTGACTCAGCATAGGGACCACACAAATGGGGAAATCGCCGGCGATGCCCCCTCCGATTTGAAAAAATCCGATCGAATTCTCACCTGTTGTCTTCAGATACCAGTCGGCCAGGTGCATCATGTATTCGATACCGGATCGCACGGTGTGCACATTCTTGATGGATCCTGTCATACAATGCGCCGCATACATATTGCCCAGCGTGGAATCTTCCCAGCCCGGGACAAACAGTGGAATGTTTTGCTCTGCCGCCGCGCACATCCAGCTGTCAACCGGATCAATCTGGTACTGCTCCTTAAGCGTACCTTTGACCAAGAGCTTATAGAGAAACTCGTGCGGAAATGCCCGGACACCTGCACGATCCGCCGCCGACCATTCAGTCGCCACCGCAGCCTCAATGCGGCGCATCGCTTCGGCTTCGGGAATGCAGGTGTCGGTCACTCGATTCAAATGCCGATGCAGCAAGGCTTGTTCGTCTTGCGCCGTGAGTTCGCGATACCGCGGAATACGCTCGTAATGTTTCTGTGCCACAAGGTTGAACAAATCCTCCTCAAGATTTGCTCCTGTGCAGCAAATTGCATGGACCTTCTCCCGACGTATCATTTCTGCCAAGGACAATCCCAATTCGGCCGTACTCATCGCACCGGCAAGTGTCACCAGCATGGCCCCGCCTCGATTCACGTGAGCCCAGTAGGCATGTGCGGCATCTTTCAAAGCTGCAGCATTGAAATGTCGATAATGGTGATCAATAAATTGGGATATCGATGTCGGCTTCATATGCTGCTTCCTCCTTCTTATTCATCGATCTAGAGCTTTTGCCCGAGGCACTCTTAAAAATGCCAGGCCACTCCCCCCATGAATGTGCGCGGGTTTCCCGGTACAAAATGGATGCCGTTCACAGCGGCCGGTTCAGTTTGTAGCCTTGACTCGAACGCAAAAATCGCCTGTTCCCAGTCCGTATTGAACAGATTTTGAATGAAATAGAATGCTTCCAGCCGGCCATACGGTAGCTTGATCGGGATGCGGTACCGCTGAGACCAGTCAAAGACGATCCAAGATGGAGACTTAATGCTCTGATCTTCGATCAGCGGTCGCACACCCAAGTAAGTCGCCTGGAGTTGCGACGTGAGACCCTCCGGCCACTGAAGAATAGCCGCGCCATAGGCGGTGAACTCCGGGGCCAATGGGATCGCATCACCGTTACGGAATTTGGCCTGGGTCCAGGTGAAGCTGCCGTTCACATACAGTGGCCCCCAGACCTGCCCGCGCGCGGCCACTTCGAACCCCTGCCGCCGACTCGGCCCCTTCATCTCCGTCGTTCCTTCGTCACCCACGAATACCAATTCGGACTGTAGATCAATCCGCCAGGCTGTGACAGTAAATTCAAGGCCCTCAGGCCCCCAGGGTCTTGATCGAAGACCAACCTCGTAGTTCCTAGACCGAGCAAGCGGGGCGCTTCCTATTTGCACGGCAGACCGGGCATCATTGCTGTGAAAACCTTCTCCGTAGTTGACGAAGAATTCTGTTTTGGACCAAGGCCCCAGAATCATGCTCATCTTCGGCAAGAGAATACCTGAGCTGGTGTGTCCCTCCGGCCGCAGCGTACAGGTGGCGCAGAGATTCCGTACATCGAATGTAAAGGTTTCCCACCGTAAGCCACCCACGAAACGCACCCACGAGGCAGGCTGTATTTCACCTTTGATGTAGGGCGCGTAAGAAGCCGAGAGCACATCGCTGTACGTCGTCGTGCCGATCCCTACCCGTTTCGTTTGGGTCCCCAACCTGGGATGGATGTCATCCACCCTCGCTTGAAATCCGACCGTTCCAACGGTCGGCATTCCAAAAAGATCCCAACGTTGCTTATATCCGACATTTCCGCCGTACATGACCCGTCGATCCGCTTGCTGAATCCCATCGCCATTGACCGGATCATTCAAGGCAAAGGTAAAGTTCGTAAACAGGTCCAGTCGGTAATACTGGCCATAGGCATCAGCAAAGAACTGGCCGTTGGTCGTCGTATCGTAGTGATAGTTCATGACACCGGTCGCCCGAAGGGTCGACCCACCTTCGGTCGGATCGATTGCACCGAAGCGGCCGAGCGTGCCGGCATCCACCGTTCGGAACGGAATCTCACCTGATGCGTTCCACTTGGATTTTTGAAACGTTCCCTTGATACTAAATTCGTCTCTCCCCGTAAAACTGGTGGTCAGCTTCCCCAACACGTTGGTGCGAAGGTATCGATTGTCGTTTTCGAACGGCCCGTTGGTGTAATAGTTTTCGACGGCAACCAGGGTCCGAACTTTGTCCTTGGTGGGTGAAAACATCAACAGATACCGTTGCGTATCGAACTCGCCGCCGGTCGCCTGCACGACCCCTTCCCGCGCAACTTGCCTCGTCTTGAAATTAATCGCTCCAGCCGTCGCAAAATCACCGATCTCGGGCAGATAGGCGCCTTTGGAGACGTCGACACCTTCGATGGTCTCAGGGATGATGAAGTTCAGATCACTGTATCCCTGCCCATGCGCATGGGTTCGTAAGTTGATCGGCATCCCATCAGAAAAGAACGCCACGTCCGTTCCATGATCGGCATCAAAGCCGCGCAGAAAATATTGATCAGCTTTTCCCGCACCGCCGGAATGCTCGACCGCCAACATACCGGGGATCAAGCGGAGCACCTGGGCCGGGCGGCCCTGCGGCTGCAGGATAATTTCCTTATCAGGGATGAATTGCTGAGAGGAGGCTGCGACCGGCTTTTCGCCTACGACAGCAATCTCCGGAACTTCCAGTTCAGGTTCATCTGGGTCATGCCCCCTAGCGACTCCCCACGAACTGAGAACCATTGCAAGAGCAAGCACACAGAGTATTGCACGTGTCATGTCCACAACTCCTTGTCATGCATGCAGTGGACGGATGAGACGCCCACGATAGTCCCTACACAGCCGACTCATCGACTGGCATAGACCCTCGTGGTCTCGCAACTCAGAACGGATAGGAATGTTGTTATGCTTGGCCGGTCGCCCGTACGGCGAGACGGACTCGGGAGAGGCACTCGTCAATCAACACATCCATCGTGCGGCCTTCGGTCCCCACGATTTCTATCTGGACTCGATTCAGCGGCAACAGCACCTTCTTGGCCTTTGCCTCAAGAATCGTTTTTGAGACCTCAGAAGTCACTTCACCCAACATGGCACCGGGCAAGATCATGTTTAACGAGGCCACGATGACATCCACCGTCGGCACCGTCTTAGAGATGGCGTCAACCCCGGATGCAACTGGTTCAGCTCCGGCCTCCCGCATTGCCTCTGCCGCCGCAAGGTTGGTTCCCAACCCCAGAATTTGGCAATTGACACCCAGAGTGGCCCGTAACCCCGCCACTAACCGGGAACCCAGCCCCCCGCCTCGGCCATCGATCACGCAGACCCGCATGGTTTAGTCTAGACCCTTTCCTGTGGTCGTCATCGTCAACTTTCCATGCTTCACACCCTTCACACTCACGAGCGCGTCAGCAACTTTTCGAATGTCCGACCCTTTGCCTTTGACAACCAACACTTCAAGGCAATGGTCATGATCGAGGTGCACATGCATCCCTGAGAGAATTTGACCATGGTAGTCATGTTGAATGTCCGTCAACTTACCCGTCAGGTCCCGGACGTGATGGTCGTACACAAACGTGATTGTTCCCACGGTTTCTTTGTTCTCATCCCACTCTTGACCGACAAGGTTGTCGCGAATGAGATCACGCAATGCCTCCGAACGGTTGGTATAGTTTCTCCGTTCAATATGCTTATCAAATTCGTCCAATAAATGATGATCGAGCGAGACGCCGAATCGGACCAGTTTTTTCACCGCCGCCTCCTTCTTGAAGGTAGCACGATTGTTAATTTAATAACACCATCAGACCACAGAATCAACCCGCAATTATCACTTCTGCATACATTACGGAAGTTCCAGGTAATTGGATTGAGGACTCAGCGAAAACCAGTCCCTGGGCCACGAACTATTTCAACATCTCGTTCTGGGGAGAGGAGATCACGAGGAGCAGACATCCTTCCTCGGTCGATGTATCGTGATGCACGGTCCCGGCTTCGGCTCGGTGATAATCACCGACCGCCATCTCACGACCGGCAATGGAACACCCGCCTTCAAGCACATAGAGCTCTTCGACCGCAGCATGACGATGCGGGGCATAGCTGGTGCCGGGAAGAAAGCGAAGGAGCGTCGTGGTCCTACGGGAAACCGTATCGAACGCGAGCAATTTGGCCGTCACCCCCTGGGCAATTCCTCGCCAGGCTCCCTCCGACGCCTTGACGAACGTGAGCCCATCTGAAGACGGTCGAGGGATCATGGAACGAATCAGAAGCGTCCGCAGAAAGTTCGAAACGGCTGTCCAGCAAGAATATAACCACGTGGACAGGGAGGCCACACCTTGCGGAACGCCTATCCGCCCTTCATTCACCCGTTCGTCGCTCGCCCGACTCACGATATCTCCCAAACCGGGTAAAGACTCATTGACAGCACGTCGGACGGCCGAATGCGTTTCGATTCGAGAAAGGAGCCGCTCCCGTACTGAGCCCTGAGGCTTAACCGGGGTCGATCCTAAAGCCACGGTATTGGCAGCCAGCTCAAACTGTTCGACTTCTCGGGCGGCTTCTTTCGCAACCTGCTGAACCAGCCGCTCGCGAAGGGAAGATGGAGGTGTCACAGGAGCCACAACCGTACTAAGAACATGAATGGTCGCTTCATAGGCTGCTGCCGTTTGCCGAAGGAGAGCTGGTTCACCTTGGACTCTTAGCTCAAACTTCCGACGATCCTCTGGATCCAGGACTCCAAGAGCATACAGCATCGCCCGTTCTTCCAGTTCTTCCGGCAACTTCGTCTCGGTCATAGCTGTAAACCCGCTTCGTATGGTGCCAGAGCTTCCCGCAATTTGATCAGGCCGGATCGCATTCGGGTCTTTACAGTGCCGAGCGGCACTTGCAGCTTCTCGGCAATCTCACTTTGGCTCAAGCCATAAAAATAGGCCAAGGCAATAGCTTGCCGCTGTTCAGCCGTCAGCCTCGCCAAAGCCTCTTGGACATATCGACGGCGTTCCTCGCCCTCCACGTTCTGTTCCGGCGTCTCGTCATCACTAGCGAATAACTCAACGGCATCCAATGATTCGAGGCGCCCATATTCGGTAGCCCTGGCACGCAGTCGGTCGATGGCTCTTGTTCGGGCCACCGTCATCAGCCATGCCCCGGGCGCGCCTCTGCGTTGATCATACGTATGAGCCTGTCGCCATACCTGGGTGTAGACATCCAAGGTGACTTCTTCCGCAGCCTCTCGGTTGCTGAGGATTTTGCAGATAAAGCCAAACACCTGTGGACTGGTACGATCATAAAACGTGGCGAGCGCAGCCTGATCACCCTGGGCGGTGCGCGCAATAAGTTGAGCCCATTCGTGGTCTTGATCCAGCTTAGTCGGTTCTGTGGTCATCGTTGGCATATGGTCTTCCCCATGAAGCTATACGAGTCGACAGGGAAGATTGGATTGCGCATTGGAGCGATGGTGCAACGATAGGCGGACTATAGCACCGCCCCCATACCCCCACAAGCCAACCGGCTCGGAGGCATACATCCAATCTCGAAATCCTCTCGTAGTGATGAACAGACCGCCGGCAGGTGCTTAGGACAAATGTAGGCGACAGTAGCATTTCACCATGTAGAGAGGGAGCAGAGACATGACACGACCCAGGTTATGGCCGTTAGGCGTCGTCGGTGCCGTCGGGCTGTTGTCGGGCTGCAGTGGGAACGACAACGTGCCGATCATCACCCCCAGCGGACCGACTGCCGCCGTAGAAGAGCAGCACATGGCCCAATCAGATGCCCTGACCGCTGAGGAGGCTTCGCTGATCAGCCAAGCAGAATCTGAACCGGCTCCGGCTTTACTGCCGGACCTGTAATACCCAACCAAGAAGCAGATGTATTTCCAGAAGGAGGATTCCATGTTCGTTCAATTTCAACCACTTCTGTGCACAGCCCTGGTCATGCT
>NIUT01000111.1 GCA_002254365.1 Nitrospira sp. UW-LDO-01 | reverse complement strand
ATCTACTACGAAGATACCGACTGCGGCGGGGTCGTCTACTACGCCAATTATCTGAAATATTTTGAGCGGGCTCGGACCGAATACCTCGAGATGCGAGGGCATTCGGTGGCTGCGTTGATGGAGCAAGGCGTTACCTTTGTTGTTGTACGGGCGGAAGTGGACTATTGCTCACCTGGTCGGTATGGAGACACGCTGGTCGTCGAAACAGCAGTCGGTGATGTGACTCGTGCGGCATTGACCTTTTCACATGTGATCCGCGAGAAAGTGAGTGGGCGTGTCGTGGTGAAAGGCTCGGCTCGGTTGGCGGCGACGGACGGCAACGGCAAGGTGAAGCGTCTGGACAAGATGATCATCGCCGCGATACAGTCGGAGCCGCATACTGTGGAGAGACCTCATCCGTAATGTGCAGTGCGAGGAGCCAGCGGCCGTCCGTTGCTTTCCGCAATGGACGAACGACGGTCCCCACGTTTGGCCCTGTTCGGTAATCGTTCCATAATGAGCGCGGTGCCTGGATCTAGCGGCTGCTCTCAGCCAGCGCGTCGTCGCCATGCCCTGATTTGTGAGAGCGGCCATTGCAACAAGATGAAAGGAGTGTCCCGTATGAGCCAGCAGATTCCCGGATATACCTATGGCACCTCGGCGGTCACGAAGTCGCCGGTGAGCCTTGCCGATTTCGAGCTGATGAAAAAGAGTGCGTTGTTCGGCGACGAGGACGTGAAATATTTACGTCTCTCGCATGACGTGGTGAAGGATCAGGTGGAAGCCATTTTGGACGTGTGGTACGGTTTTGTCGGGTCCCAGCCGCATCTGCTCCAATCGTTCCTTGGTAAGAGCGACGGCAAGCCTCTCGGCGACTACTTGGGTGGAGTGCGTAAGCGGTTCGGCCAGTGGATTCTCGACACAGCCCGTGCAGAATTCGATCAGAAGTGGCTCGATTATCAACATGAGATCGGCCTGCGTCATCATCGTACGAAGAAGAACCAGACGGATGGTGCGTCAGCGTCAGCCGCGATCGTGCCGTTTCGTGACCTCTTCGCGCTCATCTTTCCGGTGACCTTTACGCTGAAGCCATTTCTTGCAAAGAAGGGCCACTCGGCCGAGGAAGTCGAGAAGATGTATGCCGCATGGATAAAGTCTTGCCTGCTTCAGCTTACGCTCTGGAGCCACCCGTACGTGAAACCCGGCGATTTCTAAGCGCAGGTTCAAGCGAATTGTGGGGACATTCTCACCGAAACCGAGATAGTACGTGGAGTGGTTGAGGATGTCCCTCCCGTTCTTGCTCGATTGGAGAAGGCTTGCGGTCAGGCATGGTTCAAGAGAGACTTCGCTGGCCCCAGCAGGCGTGGATCGGGGCCGTCATCAACCAATAAGATGGGTCGTTCAGCGGGGCTGTGAGCGATTCATACTCCTTATCGCGCTCTTCTGTGAGGCTCCCATCGGCCTGTTCGGAAGCACGGATTCCTTCCAAACTTTGTCGCCACCACAGTCCCCACGGGCTATCGCTCCTGACAACCGACGCACTCGCCTTATGGCGGAGATTGACCAGGCCACAGCGCTCAAACAGGACGGGAAGTTTCCGCCCAAATAGTGGGTCATACCCTCGTGCGGTCCACCACTCACCGTTCCTCCAGGCACGATGATACGGTTCATAGTGAGGATGCGCAGGGTCTACAGGGGCGACCAGACCCCAATCACCATCCTCGTCAATGAGCCATCCCCCTGGCCGCAAGCACTCCACCATACGGCGAATGGCGTTCTCCTGTTTGCCTGCAAGCCAGAAGAGCAGGAGGCGAGCGCAGACCAGATCAAATGAGCCGGGGCCAAGGTCGTCCAAGGGATCGCTCAGAATGTTGTGCCGGCGTATGTCGAGGTTTGGGATACTGAGGCGTTGAAGGTAGCTGGTGTCGACATCAGTAGCGACCACCCGGCCATGTTCACCAACTTGCTGGGCCAGCCATTTCGCCATGGATCCACGGCCTGCACCTACTTCAAGACACCGCCAGCCTGGCTGGACCAAGGTGCGTCTTTGACGAGAAAGCGGATCGAAGATCTCTTCGAGCAGGCTGAGCCGTTCATCTTCCACTCCCTGACGACCTTCCGCCGAAAGACGATAGCCGGGAAGTGATGGGTCCTTAGCCAAGGAGGCTTGATGCGTGGTCTGCCTATCAGTAACAGAGAGAGGATCCTGCCCTGAAGGGAAACTCATGGCCGACGAGGCGAACTCAGTGAAATGGACTGGGGTGACTTCTTGCCCGGTTGTAGTTTCCCCTGAGGTGAATGTCCTACCAAGGATGAACTCACCACGATTTCGATTCGTCGGTTCCTGTTCCGGCTTTCATCGTTGTCGGGTGACTTCGCTGTCGTATACACGACAGCTTTGACGCGGTCGGCGTCGACCCCGCTGTTGATCAGGGCTTGGCTGGCATGCTCGACGCGGGCGCGCGAGAGCTCCAGGTTGTCCTTAAACAGCTTTCGTGCGTCGTTGCGGATCGGCTTTGTGTCGGTATGGGTGGTCACTTCGATGTTCCGATAGCGAAATTTCTGCAACACCGTCCCGATCTGTCCAATCAGTGAGTTGCCGCTCGGTGTGACGGTGGCTTCCCCTGGGGGGAATAACTCACTGCTGATTAACGCGAGCGTGAGGGCGGTTCGCTCCTGTCGCAGGGCCACGGTGCCTCGCTTCAGCTCCTCTCCCAGCGTGCCGGAAAGCGCTTCGCCGATCTTGGTCAGGTCGATGCCTCCGGCGTCCGTCCCATCTCCAGAAGACGCACCCGGAATGGGGAGATCGGTCACCGATAAATTACTGTCGGGAGGAAGCTCGCCGACGGGATTTTGAGCGGCAGGACTCACTTCCAGGGAGGGGAGGGCTTCATCCGGTTTCGGCAAGCTCCGTTCAAGGTCCTCCAGTAAGCGTTTCGTGCGCGCAATTTCGGCATCTCGATCCATCAACATCGGACCGAGATCCGCATATTTTTGTGTCACTTGTTTGAGATTGTCCCTGATCTGCCCCAGCTCTTGTTCTTTCCCAACCATTTGCTGTTCGAGTTCGGTGACGCGGCGTTTGATCTGTGCGGGGTCCTGCTCCTTCCCAGCCGTCTGCTGTTCAAGTTCAGCGATGCGGCGTTTGGTCTGAGTCAGTTCCTGCTCTTTCGCAGCTGTCTGTTGCTCCAATTCAGTTGCCCGCCGTTTGGCTTGCGCGGATTCAGACTCTTTCCCAGCCAACAATTGCTCGAGGTCGGCGATCCGTCGTTTGGATTGAGCCGGGTCCTGCATCTTCCCTGCCGCTTGCTGTTCTGTTTCGGCAGCCTTGCGCTTGGCCTGAGCTGATTCCAGGTCTTTCGCTGTCATCTGTTGCTCGAGGTCGGTAATACGCCGCTTGGCTTGTACCAGCTCTTGTTCTTTCCCGGCGGTCTGTTGTTCAGCGTCAGCGGTCCGACGTTTCGCCTGGGTCAGGTCCTGCTCTTTGCCGACCAGTTGCTGCTCAAACTCGGTCGCCCGGCGCTTGGCCTGCGTCGATTCGTACTCCTTCCCAACGATCTGTTGCTCGATCTCAGCGACACGCCGTTTGACTTGGGCGAGGTCCTGCTCCTTCCCGGCCATCTGCTGTTCGGCTTCCATCACCCGGCGTTTCGTTTGGGTCAGGTCCTGCTCTTTTTTTGTCAGCTGTTGCTCAAGGTCGGTGACACGGCGTTTGGCCTGCGCCAATTCCTGCCCTTTTCCCGTGGACGCCATCTGCTGCTCGACTTCGGAAATACGGCGCTTGGCTTGGGCGAGTTCCTCGGTTTGTGCCGTAAGGTCTTCTCGAAACTTTTTGGAGTTTTCGTGAACGCTGGCCCGCAGGGTTGCGATCTCACTCTCTTTAGCATGGAGCTGGATAACCAGTTCGCCGATTCGTCGTTTGGCAGTTTCCAGATTGCCTTCAGCCAGTTGTCGCTCCAACTCATCGATACGTTGTCTCGCCTGCTGGAGACTATTCCGCGTGGTGCTCAGCTCCTGCGACAGCTCTTTTTCCGAATGTCCCCTTGGCGTGGAATCCTGTTCTCTTTGAGCTAGCTGAGCGACGAGCTGCTGCTGATCCGTTGATGGCTTCTGGGCGGCTCCAACTCTGGCGGTCTGGATGAGGGAGGCCTGTTCGCTCATAGGCATGCGGCGTACTGTTCGAGGTCCGGTCTGCTCGTGTGGATCGGAAGGAATCTCGGCTGTGGGAGTCGAGAACGAAATGAACTGAGGTGTCAGAGGCTTGTGCGCATGCTCCGCCCGTGAATCAGGTGTGGCGTGTATCACAACCGATGGAATGCCAGCCACCGCGAGCAGAGGATTCCCGCAAAGCAGGGCAACAAGTCCAATCATGAAGATGAATACTGTGCTGATCATGTCTCACCCCCAACGGTGCGGTGACTGTTCATGAGGTCAGATCCTACCGGAGACCGACCTGTCATGCCATGCCATAGGATGTGTCTCTCAAGAGACCAGGGGGCATCACAGGTCAGCGTACCTGATACGAACGGGAATGCGATGTCGAACGTACCTGAAACAAAGACGCTTGCCGATCCTATCGTCTTCCTGATTTGCTTTGCAACCCACGAGATTCACGCGATGGGTTCAGGGGAGACCATCCCTCAACGGCTTCACCTGGATGGATCTTCGCAAGCGGACATGGTTCGTGAGTCGTGAGGGGCAAGAACGGTGTGTGTCAAGCGAACGGGTTCGTGTGCTCAGTTCCCGATGTGACCACGATCAATCGATAGGGTACAGATTGTCTCGCGTCGTGACCCGTTTCTGGCGCTCGACCACCACGCCAGTGCACTGATAGCCCTCTTGATTCAGAAATGGGAACATCAGGAGGAGGATATTGGAATTCACAGTGACATCGTCGGGATTCAACCGAACGCGTTGCTCACGTGCCGCCAGTTTCAGATTCAGAAAGCACCCTTCTTTCGTGTATCCATTCGCGGTGACTTTCCCGAGCTGACCGGCTCCTCCTGGCACCTGGTCTGTCTGTGAGGCACAGGAGAATAGCAACAACGAAGCGAGGATGCTCAATACTCTGACGGCTGAATGCATACGAGACCTCAACAGACTTTCAACGTTCACTGTGGCCCATGACCCGAGTGAGCCATGAGGGAAGACCGTCCCGGTTTAGTCCGGCAGGGACTCCTCTGAGAGGGGGGGATCGCACACCTTGAGAGATCCCACGAGATTGTCAGAGAAAGATCGGGAGAGAGTCAAGCGGAGAAAGCCCCTTGCGTGGCGCAGGGAGGGATATGACCCTTAGTCCGGTACGTTCAGGGTTGATCTGACGGTCTTAACATATAGGCGCCATACTCTGTGGATAAGGCTGTTGATACTGAATGATTTTGGAGAGCAATCGAGCCTGCGGCGTACTGATTTATCACCTTGCTTATTTATTGGGCATCCGCACCAGATGAAAGTTGCTACAACTAATTGTGGTTTTAGCGGCCATTGTGAGCATTTTCGCGCATTCCTAGATGTGGGCGCTCGATAATGCCGACTGCTCTTGGCTAAGGGCAGCGAATGCAAGCACTCTTGAAGCTATCCACAGGATTGCCGGAGTTTTTGGGATTTTCCGTTTCTTGTGTATACCCAGTGTCCTGTTTCAATCTAGCATGAAAAAGGGGTGGCCTCCCCTTACGCGAAGGCGATCGGGCTAGATGGCCGAGCCGCCCTATTTTTTTCGATACACATTGAGCCCGATTTTCTCTTGCCTATCTGGAATGGAGACGTTGCCCTCCGTTGACGCGACAATGATTGTTTTGCCTGTTGAGGATGGGCCGAACTCTTTCGAAAGATCCACTTTGATGGTTAAGACGGTCCCTTCAACGCTCATTTCAACATTCTTCATGATCTGCTCCTTTCATGGCTCAGTGTGAGGGCTGGTTTCCCCAGGCTGAGGAAATCGATGGCAGCGGGTTTCGTCTGTGTGTTCCTGCTGCTCCTTGACGGAACAGGGGGAGTTTCCCCTGTGGTTGGTCTCCAGAATCATCTCGCTAGCGGGCTAGGGTCGTGCCGGCGAGCTTTTTGGCGATGCCGGGTAAATGGCCTTGGGCGTCCGCACCTTGAAAGCTGAACGTCAGGACGAAGCCAGAACATTGGGTATAGCCGGTTCCCCCGGGGCCTTTACCGTTTCGAAAATCACCGACGACCATGTCCCCTCCCGTGCAAACCGGGAAGGCGGTTCGTTTGAAGGCAGGATTCTGCAGGTAGGGCTCCATTACTTCCTTGATCCCTGCCGTGGTTTCACTTTGTAGCTCAAGGTGCACATAGATCGACAGCGCTTGGCCGTTGGGCCATTGCCATGCACAGCCTTCACCCGTTCCCATTCTGGACTGGACGGCCGATAGCTTCGGGGATGTGAGCAAGCTGCAGACTTGAGCCGCCATAGGGCTTTCGGCGTGACTCGGGGACGTGATGAACAGTCCACAGAGGAGGATGAACTGTCGGAGCTTCATACTGCGTGTTCCCATGAAATTGAGGTCAACGGTCTCCATGTATCAATGGCACAGGCTGAACCATTTTCGGGAATTGTAGTCCCTTGGTGTCGTCCGATCAATGACTGTCTATGAGGATGCTGAAAAAGTCTGCCAGCGGCGTTCTCGCATCACTCAGAGGTTGAGCGTACCGAAGCGTACGCCTCACCTCTTCGCTCACGGCGGCCTTGCTGGACAACCTTTTTAAGCATCCTCAAGTTCTTGTGGCATGAGTGCGGTATCGAACATCTCAACGAGGTTCTTGGCAATAACCGAGCTTTTATGCAACCTGCTATGAGCGGCCCCACGAACGAGGCCAACTCTGAGTCTACTCGGTTCAAGGCAGGTGTGTCGTGGGGAATGGTTCAAGATCTTCCCATTCATATGGTTCTCCCTGGTGAGGCTGGGCCACACATGATTGGCGGTGCTACTGCCGCGCCTTAAGGGCCTGGGGCGAGTTGTGTGATTGAGATCAGTGTGATCGTGGTGGTCCGGGATTCGCCTTTGTGTCTATTTCGCATGCTGACGATGACCTCGCGCGGCTGTGATCCCCATTGCTCAAAGACGAGATTCACGTCAGAACTGTGCTCGGTATGGGGTATGCCCAATCTTTCACCAGATTGGACATCATAGCCCCGTATGCGTTGAGAGCCGCTTGCCGGCAAGTAGTCGTATACGAGTACTTGACCGTCGTTTGCCCAATGAAAGCTCAGAACTTCTCCCTCCGTGACCACGTCGATCTCTTGTGCCGCCATTGTGCCAAGGTCTAAGAGACCCACCAGCGTGTGGTGGTCCATCGTGGAAAATGCTGCAAATCGCCCATTCGGTGATACCTGCACAAGATCGAATCGTTTTGGATGGAAATACAGGCCAGGCGCAATCTTGGATTCAGTCGGGAGGTGTTTCACCGTGAATTGATCAGAGACGGCTGGATCAACGGAGGTGATAACCAGGGCTTGCTGATCCGAGGAAAGGTTCACGGATGAGGGATTAACCAGAAGCCCCGGGTTGCAGGCCAACAAGCAACCACTGATTACGAGGATGCCTGTGGAGGACCACCTGCCAGCACAATCGGTCATCGGACGAGCGGGCCGCTCAGAGTCCAGGGATGGGTTGTGCTGTCGCACCGGCCCAGAAATAGTTCCCATCAACGTCTTTGTACCAATGGGCATTGCCGTTGACGCTGAGTCCGTTGCTCGTCCAGCCTTGATACTGTAGCCGCCTTCCGCTTTTGACCGTGCGGACAAGGGGAGCGGCTGATGTCGGAGCTTTTTCACGGATGTTGAGGTCGACGCGAGCTTGTACGATACCCGGTTTCTTCACAAAGTTAAACGTAGACGGACTCTGATGGATGTCCTTGGCCATGTCGACGAGCTGGTCGAGATCCACCTCCAGACCCGGGCACGTCTTGTCCGCGCGAATCTCGCGATGGCCGATGATATGATCGCGATCGCAAGGGATCGCCCATCGTCGGCTAATGGCCTCAATCAAACCGGCACTGGCCTTGTACAGCGCGTCGGACCAGGGGCTGTCTTCTGTCCCTTCGTGCTCAATTCCGATCGTATACCAATTGGGGTTTACGTCGGCCTTCAATAGTCGCCACGTCGGAGAGACGATGCGGCCTGTGTGCCACGCTCGATCGCTTTCTCCTACGTATTGATGAATCTCGCCGGACTTCCCGATCCCATAATGAGCGGACACACCCGATTCCTCATTCGTGAACCACGCGTCTGTCCCCTTGAGTGTGCCCTCCATGATATGAATGACGATGGCTTCCGGTCTGTACCCCTCTCGCCCTTTGTCCTTGTTGGGACTGCCGATCCATTGAATGGCCATGTATTGCCTCCTCAATGTGTATTTCGTTCGACAGCTGCTTGGCCAGGGAAATACCTGGTTCCCTTCTGAACTCTGGTGGTAGTCATACTCAGGCGTATCTCATCTGGTCCAGTATAGCTTTCTCCTTTTGGTCGAGCACCTTGTGCATTCACTGCGCGGGTGTCCGGAGCAAGGAGCCACCACACTGTCCGTGTGGTGGCTCCTCCGTTGTTCACATCCGTTTGGTTTTTTCTGTAAATGCCAATGGGACCTCTGACTGGTAATGGCTTAGCAAGGTGTTGCCCGCCTTCTAAAATCCCCCCCCCCTACATTCAACTACGTGCCGTGAGGTCGTCTATATATTCCCTCATGGGCTATGGGAACTACTGTGCTATTGGTTCGCAGTCAACGAAGCAACGGCTGCATTTGTTTGATGGATTTGGCCAGCACATCACGAAACTCCTTGACGCCGACCTTGACGCCTTCCATTTGCTGTTTGACGATGCGCTCTGGCTCCATCTTCAGTATCTGATTGGGGTCTTTGTCAACGTGCGCTTTAATCTCATTGGCAATCGGGAAACTTGCCTGGACCAATCCACCGAGCACGGCCATTTCAATTAGCTCAAATGGTGGGCATGATAAGCATGGATCACCCCCCGGGAGGGGAATTCCGTGCTTCCAGAATAGTCGGTCTTTAAGCCATGTCCAGAAATCGTTATCGACAAGGTACAGCTTGTCGAACACCCATTGTGTCACCCAGCATGGTCCCAGATAGTGCGAGAGATGCGCGTGCAGCGCTTTGCCCAAATCAAAGACACTCGCTTTGCGTGTGTACTCTTGAAAACCGAGATAACTAAAATGGGTTGTAATGATGTCAAGGACGATACACCAGTCCGACACGCTCGGCGGCGCAAGCCATTTGGCCACGTTCAAATAATAGCGGCTGATCTTCGCCCAGTTGTCACCGCCAGCCGCTTCGATCGCCTGAATGTTTTCATCGAACCAGTGGTGCCATGTTGAATCTGTCGCGACACGGCCCACATTGGCAGGATGGCCGTCGTATACGCTGATCATGCCGAAGCGCTTTTGGGGGGATGGACCCTTAGCGAGTAGGAAGGGTGGGTTTGGGGTCGTTGTGCCGTGGGCTATAACCATCGGGCGCGGCTGATAGCCGTCGACAGTGGGGTACTCGTTTCCACTCAGCGTAGGGACTCCGATGGGCGCGGCGAGCTCGATCTCGTCATCTTCGTAGCACCAACCTTCATGTGGGTGATCGGGCATGACATCGATGGGACCATGTAGGGGGTGACAGAGGATTGGATGCGGCCGTTGCTTGATCTGAAAGATGGACACTTGTTGTGAGATCCACGGTACCCAGGCGATCGATTGCGGCTTTGAGTCTTCTTGATTCGAGAATGGGATCACAGCCGTTCCGCTCAACTCCGCTGCTGTGAACGGCTGATTCGTATCGTGTCGCAAGTGGGTGTCGGTATCTGTAGCACCACCGATCGGCGGTACGCTCTGCGCATTGGTCCAGCGGCGCATCGAACGAATGCGCGGTATGCGATGGCACATCGAAGCGCCGAGATAGTCGTGGTCGCCCATAGCAAGGAGGCCTCCACGCCGCTCGTTCATCCAAGTCGTGAGCACCGCCAATTCTCCATCACTCATGGGTAACGCACCGGATTGTGTAATATTGGAATCAGGGCCAGCATCGTTGCCAGGGTTAAAGCCGAAGCACCACACCTCGTGATATTTGTTCAAAACTGGCTGTCCGGTCTCCTGCTGATCGAACCGAAAGTTCGAATACGTGGGAGAACCAGCTGTACTGTTATTGCGCCGCGCCGTATCAACGTCGAAATGTGTGCATCCAATATGAGACTCGCGCAATAAGCGTATGACCCGGCCAACGCCAAAGCCTGATGGAGCTTCTGTCAGAGAAATGCCACCGTCCACGACGACGAGGATTTTAATCGTCGTATGTAGATGAAAGCGTTTGTACAGCTCACTGACAGTTTTTACATACACATCTGAAACGTCAATGATTATGTCGCGGTTGGCAAAATGATTCATGGTCAATCCTCCATGTGCATGTAGTTGTGAGTGCCCGGCTTTGACACCGGCGCAGTGCACGGTCTAAATAAAAAGAGCGACGATCTTCTGTTTGCAACCTATGATCAAGGGGGCAGAATTTCTGCCCCCTTGATCAACCGATCAGCCCTTCAGGCAGAAGCCGACCGAGTCCTTGTTATAATTGCGGTTCGTGCCGCTATTGACATTCGTTCGATCCCATACATGTAGGATCAACGCATACCCGCAAGGCTTCATCCCGGCGGTATTGAACGTGTAAGTTCCAGATGGTACGCCTGGATCTGTGATCGTCCCACCGGCGAACACCGATGTTCCGGAGGGCGGTGTCGGCAATACTCCGTTGGCTGGACCGGTCGGTTCGACCACAAAAGTGAAGCTGTGGAAATGGTCGTCTTGGGCCTTGTACGTTCCGGTAAAGGTGGTTCCAAGCGAAAAATCTGCACACTCACCGCCCACACCTAGATCGATTTTCAGGTCGACATCCGGATCTTTGTTATCCACATGCACCGTCACAACATTGCCATGGATATCGTGAGCGGGGTCGCCATCCGTACTGAGATCTAGCCGAAGATCGAATGCCTTGCCGTCTTCTGCTGGTCCTGTGAACCACCGCATTAAAACGTTGCCATCGATGAAATGATCGGATGCATAGTCTTCATAGGGATAATAGCCGATTGCATCCGCATGGACGATGTGATTGGTATTGATGATCAACGGTGGGAAGGTGACCAACGTTAATCTGAGCCCTGTCGGCTCATTGGTGAGGGGCACATACGAGCTGTCCGGTGCTCCATGCGGCTTAATCAGCACTCGGTACTTGGTGGCAGCGGTCCCGCCGACGATTTTCCCGCAGAGATTGACGAACCCGCCGAACGGGCTGTTCTGCGCGAGGAAACCGGTTTCGATGCCGACACCGCTGGCAAAACCACCGCTGTTGATGTCCGATACCGCGATGTCGCCGACTGACGACAAGATCGGATACTGACCGTGGATCACATCGCCCGGTAAGATATGAACAACCGTTTCCTCGCGATTGCCCCACACGGGAATGTAGTTGGGATTCGCACAGGGAGGCGGTACTTGCCAGGAGAGGATCGCCCGGATGCGGACCAATCTCGCGCCTTTGTCACAAGGTTGGCGATACTTGGCGAGGTCAGCCTTGAGGAAGACCGAATACTCGAGGCCTTCTGCGGGAATTTCAGCGAAGTCGTTGACCTTGACGCTGGCCGTGCCAAGGCAGGTCTCGAAGGTTCCGTTGCCATCGACATCGCCCCAGAAGGTGACGTATTCAGTGCTACCGGCGGTGCAGGGTCCGCCAGAGTACCCATTGGGCTTCTTGACACGGATCACGCCAACTAGGGTGTCTTGGTTGGTGTCATAGCCGACACACTCCAGCTCTTCATAGAAAACAGAACCATCAGTGGGGAATAAGAGGGCGTTAATTTTTGAGAAATCTATGCCGAGGTCCAGAAGTGAACTCTTGAAGCCCTTCGCCATCAGCATGTCGGTGCTACCTGCCTGGGTGATCGCGTGATGCAGCTCGGCCAAAGCGAAACGATGAGGCTCGACCTCTTTGCCATTGTAGAGTTTCGCCAATTGTTTTACCGATAGTTGCGTCGGCGAGGACGCCGGTATCGGCTGATCAAGATCGAGGGTTAAACCAACCTCATGCGGTACCTTGACCTTGACCGCTTCGAATAAATCTTTGAGCGGAAACAGCTTGAACCCTTCGACCTCAATGTGGGTATTGTGAACTTCTCCCCACACCGGTGTGAAGTTCGGATCAGGCGGCGGCACAACATTCCACGAGAGGATGGCCCGACAGCGAATCAGGTTGTGTTGGAAACAGAACTTACGCGGTGGGCTGATGCGCCGCATCACCGCATATTCGATTCGATTTTTGTTCTCCGGAATGTCGTAGGCGGTGAAGCTGGCGAGGCCCTGATCTTGCCAGGTGGCACCGTTATCGAACGACAAGAAAAACCGCACATACTCAGGAGTGCCGTCGGAACAGACCCCGCCGCCGTATCCGTTCGTCTGCTTGACGTACACGACGGCATGAAGCCGTTCCAGTTGCGGGTGAAAACCTACACAGCCGATCTCCTCGTAGGTTTTATCGCTCACGATCTTCTGAACAGCCTGGAATGGGCTGTTTGGCAGATTGCCGAAATAATTGGGATTGCCGATTACAAGCGAACGAAATTGCCCACGCAGTTTGACGGACTCGGTCGTGGCTTTGGGTGCGTTATCTTTCGCGGGTCTCTTCTCCATGATAGACCTCCATGAGAGGTTGAGTGGATGAAATGGAAACGTTGTTGCCGTTGTCCTGAAAGTTCAGTAATGGATGAATCATCAATCTCGATTGTGTCGGGCATGATCATTGATTTATTTGATCTTCCTTCTCGCAGCCCAATTCGCCGGGCGGACTGAAATGCCGTATTTGCCACCTCCTACCCGATCATTCAACGCCTTGTGTTCGCCTCCGATCTCGGTTTTCGCTTTGTGGTTTACGCCTAAGATGATGCGAAGCATTTCTTGCGCCACACGCGTTCCATGCAGAAAGCATTGTCTTTTCAAGGCCTAGGCGGAGTGTGTCTAGTTAGGACCGCTCATTGGTGGATCGGAATGGATTCACAGGTGAATCGAAAGAGATACAGCCCGTGGTAGGAGCTATGGCCAAGGCTCGTCTCGATCATTGTGATGGGATGGGACTTGCTTGGTGTGTAGTGGATGCAAGAGGGCGACGTGCCTTAGCCGGGAAGATGGATGGCTTGTTTGGTCTGTGACTTAGGCAGCCAGCTGATAAGCTTGTAACGTTTTGTTGCTACATCAAGGTGCGTTTAATTCGATGACTACTTATCACGGATTCTGTAGTAGACGGGACCGTCTAACGCCCCCTTTCTCAAAATGCCTTGATGGTCCATGTCTTAGCTTGGCAATTGTGAACTGCGCCGCAGTTGAACATGGTGAATGCCGTCTGATGCCATGGCACTCCATTCGCTCTCTTTGGCTTGACGGTGCGGCTGGTTGTGGGTCATAAAGCCGCGACATCGATGGTCGCTCACGTTTTGTAACGGCAAGCTGTTTTCATGGGAAGTCTCCTGATTTCAGGGACTTTTTCTGCGAGCTCGGCGGTGATGGTTTGCTCATGGCATCGTTTGAGCAGTGCGGTGAATAAATCGTCGAGTGCCATCAATGCCTCTCCCACGACATGACGAGCTTCTCGTTCTGAATATTGTAAAGGAATCAGTCTCCGGCGTTGCCAGCCCTGGAGCAGAAACGTTCGCCCAATTTGGGCATAGGGTCGTTCACATCCCATCACAAATTCTCTGCCTTGGTCATCTTCGAGAATGAACCCTTTCACATTCATTTTGGCTCTCCCAACTCCCCCAGCAGTGTTCGCTTCTGGAATGTCTGTAGAACCTGCCGGTTCCCAACATGTTTTAGCCTGTTCGGTGATGGCCTCAAGACGGGATGCTTCCTTGACTCGTCATGAGAGAACTGTCGGAAGACTGGGACGCCGGAAGGTGCCGATGACAACCGATACGTTGTCTGCTTCGGACCACGACAGTCTCGTGATCTCCGGTTCGGTACAGAGCGATTGAAGCAGCAGGAGAATCTTGAGAAACACGGCAATGATCGCAGGCCAGATCATCGAGAGCGCACCCAGGATGAACGCGAGAGGGATTGCTGTAAACACAAACTGGACGAACTGGCTTTTGAACATGATCATGGGGTTCTCCTTCGTATGCCCTTTCGGTACACCATCAATCTGGTGATGGAGCAGTTGTCATGATAAAGCCCCGCAACAGGTCGGCTATCGTTAGCCGGATATTTCAGAAATTGGTCATTCCGTTACAGCTCATTGCACCTGCGCATAACCATCGATTCTGAGAACACGAGGCAACGTTGAGAATGCACCTCGCATGAACCATGCCTCGGTACATTCTCAAGGGGTATCAATATTTCAAAGAGTTATCGGTGGGCAGGTTTACGTAATAGATCGTGCATGCGTATCTTTTCTGGTCTAGTGAGTCCAAAAGGATTCATCGAGAGGGGTAAGAGGCTGTCCTTTAGACTGTGACGGATCTTGTCTTTGCTCGTCGAGCGGATCGTCTGGATGGGTGCGGTTTTACGAATGTGAGCGGGAAGCATCGTACCCGCTTGAGCGGGATCTCAATATTCAGATCTGGCCAATACAGAATGTCGGAATGGAGTTGGACCACGTGGTTGAGCTTTATTGAAGAGGCGGCTCGAAGTTGAGGAAATTCGAGAAACGAAACAAAGAGCTCGCTGTTGTTGGTCAACAGCCAGAGTCCATGCGTAGAGACAAGGGTTATATTCACTTTCGAATCGGTTTCGCTTTGGATGAGAGGTTGCATCTGGCTGCTCCTTGGAAAAAGGCATGTTCACTCTCGGTCGAACCTGCTCCTGAATCATGCTGATGTCAGCTGTCCCGTTTTGATAGCCCTTCACTTCGCAGAATATCGGCGACATTTTGTCCGTTCACAAACACATCGGCGACGAGGCGATGGTAGACGTCACGCCCCTGTGGCACGATCCGAATAGAGCCACTGCGCAAGAGCTCGTCCAGCCGTTGTTTGGCGGCCGGCCCCGCCGGCTCATTCATTTCTGGTGTATCGATGCCGCGCAGTCTGATGCGCTCGCCTCCAACGCGAATGGTGTCTCCATCGACTGCCCGTACCTGGAGGGTGCTCAGTAGTCTCATCTCGTGTCGTGTGCTGGATCGAAGAGTAGAGAGCCGAATAGATTTGTGGTCGGCTCTCAACTTGTACCGTCCTTTGGGATAGCGTTGTGGGCGGCTGTCCGGTGGGCGCTTGTGTCGTGGCTGTTTGTAGGTGGGGAGCCGATCAGAACGGTCTTCGTTCGGCGAGGGATACCAACAGAGGTCACAGTGCTGGTTCAGGGTTGAGCCAAGCTCGGACTGTTCAAGCCGTGCTGCAGAGGCGTTTGATGCTATCTGGAGAGACCACCAGCCGATGAGCACCCAGGTTGTCAGAATGAAATGCGGTTTCATGGTTTACTCCATTTAGCAGGTGTTGTGCCAGATCCAGACCAATTGACAATGGTCAAAACGGCATGCTGGAATGGTTTCCGTGAAAGTGCGGATGGCTGATGGTAAGTGGCTTATGGCATGAATGAAGAAGATCACGTTTCCGCGTAGTTGGGTATGTTCTTAGCTATTCTCTATCAGTTCTTTGTTTCATGTAATGGAGGTTTCAAGCCATGGATATGATGGGACGGGTGGGGTTGATTGAAATTCCTATGCTGATCGCCCCCGATCAGAAAGCCTGGATGGATCGCATGATCAAGGAAGGGAAAATTGCCATTCCACCTGGGGGAACATTGGAAAAAGGGTCGTTATATTCAATGTTTGTCCGCATGCTGCTCCATAACGCCATGGAAGAGCAGAAGCGGCAAGAAGCTATGGAAGCAGAAGATGAAGATGATGAATAGTAAGGGGAGCGAGCGGTGAGTAGAGACTTCTAGCGAAGTGCATCTGAATCTAAACAGATACGCCCTGTATCTATTTGGATTCAGATATCTGTCTCAGGAGGGGACTACTAACAGGCTGCGGGAAAACTCGTTTTGACCTCTGTAGCTGTCTCAGCTATCGAGGGGTGAGCGGACTCTGAACAGCTCAGCAGGATGCGCAAAAAGGCTGTCCGGCAAAGCTGCAGCGAGCGAGGAGGCGAATCGTACTCAGTGCCGTACGGTGAGCTTCTGAGCGATGTGAGAACGCCGCTGGCGGAATTTTTCCGTATCCAGCTAAAGCTTCTTGAATGCAACCTGGGCCGCGCGGATGGTTTTCTCGATGTCTTGCGCACTGTGGGCAGTGGAAAGGAATGCTGCTTCGAACTGAGAGGGGGCAAGATAGACGCCCTGCTCCAACATGTGGTGAAAAAACTGGCCGTACCGTTTTGTGTCAGATTGTTTTGCCGTGCTCCAGTCCACTACCGGGCCTGGGGTAAAGAAAGTCGTCAGCATCGATCCGACGCGTGTTTGCGTCACGGGAACTCCCGCCCGTTTTGCGGCTTCACCGATGCCCTTGGCAAGGGTCACGGACCTTTGCTCTAACTGCTTATAGACTCCCTTTCCCCGTAATTGCTTCAGCGTCGCCAATCCAGCTGAGACGGCCAGGGGATTTCCCGAGAGGGTTCCTGCCTGGTAGACCGGTCCAACTGGTGCGATGAGATCCATGATATCTTTCCGTCCGCCGTAGGCGCCGACAGGCAGCCCTCCCCCGATGATTTTCCCTAATACCGTCAGGTCCGGCTTGATGCCATACAGCGCTTGAGCTCCGCCATAATTCACGCGAAAGCCTGAAATGACTTCGTCAAAAATTAATAGGATTCCATGCTCGGCAGTCAATTGGCGAAGGGCCGGCAGAAAGTCCGGTGCGGGCGGTACGACACCCATATTGCCCGCGATCGGCTCGATGATGATGCAGGCGAGTTGCTTGTGATTGGCTTTGATGAGCTGTTGAACGGTCCGAATGTCATTATAGGGCGCCGTCAGGGTGTGTTTTGCAAAATCCTCAGGCACACCCGGTGAGTCCGGAATTCCCAATGTCGCCAGACCCGAACCGGCCTTTGCCAATAAATAGTCGCTGTGTCCGTGGTAGCACCCTTCGAACTTGATGATTCCAGTGCGTTGGGTGAACCCCCGAGCGACACGAATGGCGCTCATGACGGCTTCGGTTCCAGAGCTGACCAACCTGAGTTTTTCCATCGATGGGAATGCGTGGCGAATTTCTTTCGCCAGCGCGACTTCCAATTCCGTCGGTGCGCCGTAACTGGTGCCTTGTCCAGCCGCCTTCTTGATCGAGGCAATGACCGCTGAATGGGCATGTCCCAAGATCATCGGCCCCCAGGACAGCACGTAATCGATGTAGACATTCTTATCTACATCGTAGAGGCGCGATCCTTTCGCACGCGCGATGAAGCGCGGCTGTCCTCCCACCGAGCGGAACGCGCGAACAGGGCTGTTGACGCCGCCTGGAATCAGCTGTTGGGCTTCCGTAAAGAGTTTGGCAGAGCGGGATGTCTTCATAATGGGGGCGCACCCTACCATGGAGGACGAGAGTCGGTCAAGAAACTGGAGGGTAGGTCATCGGATATCGGTTCCTTAGAAGGCCAAAAAATGTCGATAGGATCCACTTCTTATCAATATGGATACAGCGGAAGGCGGAGTCTTTCGATCCAAAGGTCAAGTTCCTTTGTAATTGTCTACTGGGTCGTCAGGTATGGGTGGCGGCGTGATTCTTGCTGTGTTTACATATGGAAAGTGAGATGGCCATGAAGGTTATTTGTTCTTGGTGCCGAGGGGAAGGTCAGGATGGTTTCGTCGGGGAAAAAGCGCCGTTTGATGATCCCCGGGAGACGCATAGTATCTGCCTCACACATGAAACAGCAGTTAGGGCTCGCTGGGAGGCGCGTCGACAGGCGACAGGGGGCTTGTCCCTTCCTGTCAGGATTATCCGAAGTACTATCTGCTGTATGAGCTATAGCTAAGCCTCTATTTACTGATAGCAATCGAGGTGGATTTGTGGGATCATGTGGGCATGCGATGCTCATCAGATTTGCGCCAACGGGTGGTAGATTTTGTTCGAGGTGGTGGCAGCAAGGCCGAAGCGGCTCGGCGGTTTCAGGTGGGTGAGGCGAGCGTCTACCGCTGGCTGAAGCCTGGCGGCGTGGCCTACAAGCGACCCGGTCCACAGCGGCCCCACAAGCTGGATTGGGACGCGTTGCGCCGTCATGTAGAGGAACACCCTGATCGGACGCAAGCAGAACGGGCTCGGCATTTCCAG
>NIUT01000110.1 GCA_002254365.1 Nitrospira sp. UW-LDO-01 | reverse complement strand
TGATGCGGATGATCTGTAGGCGTTGCAACTGGGCAAAGACGCGATCCAGCACCCCACTCTTTGCCCACCGGTTCATGCGCGTATAGATGGTGTGCCAGTTGCCGAACTGCTTGGGGAGACCGCGCCATTTGCATCCCTGCTCGGCAACATACAGGATGGCGTTGAGCACCTGCAGATTGTCGAGTGTGACATTGCCGCGTTGGGTCGGCAAACATCGTTCAATGTGACGATACTGAGCCTCGGTGAGTTCCATGGGCGCAGTATCGCATAAACAGCGTTAATAGTGTTAACGGGCCCTAGAACTTGTACGGCAACACATCAGCTACATATATCGACGAGTCGGGAGAAGAGTGCACCGATACATTAGTTGAGTAGCTACCTCCTGGTGCCATTTCTGAGTGGTGCAAGCGTGTATGCATTCGAGTTCACAGTTGCAGGACCCCGCAATCCGCCGGTAGTCTCAAGGTGCATTCATCTCCCTCCTCCGTCAGTGGAATCCCATTGGCGCGTGCATCATCAAGACACAAGCTTTCGCCGTACCGGTCGATCCATGTATCGACATCGTTTTCCTTAATCTGCTGAGGACCAACTGATAGCGACGTTGTCTGACAAAGAGAAGGTTGGGTATCCGGAGTCAGTGTGTTTGGACCATGGTGGCTTCGAGTATGATGGTCGAGAGGCTTGAATCATGCGTGGTCTCTCCGAATCGATGTGACATAGGTAATGTGATATCCGAGAGTATTCTGCTTCGGATCTTCAGTAACATGCTCGATGTCAATGCGAATTGTCCCCAAGAGAGTTGGGTCTGCCGAGAGTGTGGTCAATGGCCCTGTCGATTTTTCAGAAACAATCGACAAGCACGGCGTTCATGGTTACATTTCGAAACAGGTGTTTAGAATTTCAGATTGAGTACGCTGGTCACGCCAAAAGAGGAGCTAAACAATGATACCAACTCACACACCTACCGATGAGGAACTGAAGAATCAGGTAATCAGGCAAGTGCTGGCGGGGGATACGGCGGGAGCACAACAGACCGCGAACGAGATTGCGGATACACGGCACTTGCGAGATGCTTGGCAGATGATGCTCTTTGTCGAGTCGGAACGGGGGAATGTGCAGGCTCTGAAACACACGATTCTTTCCTGTCCCGATCCAGCGCTCTTGGCGAGCCACTTTTATCTTGAGCTTCCGCAACTCTTCATTAAGGCCGGTGATCGGGCAGGGGCCGTCGAAATTGCGAAGGCGATGGGCAACGCGGGGGTCCTCCCGCTCATCGGCATCGCCGCGCATATGGCACAAGACGGGGATATGGATGGGGCCCACGATGCGCTATCCCACATCAAGGATGAAGACTTGAGAACCATGATTCTCAGGAAGGTGATTGCGTATCAGCCGAGGATCCAGCGACTTGATGGAATGAATCTGGACGGAGACCGGGCCACGGAAGACGATTCCCTCGCAGCGTGACCATTTCTGCGAGGACCTCTATCCACTCAAGCGGTTCCTTGCTCTATTCCCACAGACGGCGTTCTCTGCAGGCGTGGTATGACCGCCGATAGGGAGGCAGGTACGGCTTGGTCTGTCCTAACCACCTCGACTTGCCCGTGCTGGGTCATCTATACTCCCTGGCAGTGTTTATCTCTGCTCCCCTCATGCTGCGTCGACTTATTCCGTGACTGATCTGACTCAACAGCTCAAGGACCGATTCGGGTTTTCGGCATTCCGACCCGGCCAGGAAGACGTCATACGTGCCGTGTTGGCTGGGCGCGATGTCATGGCGGTGATGCCGACGGGCCAAGGCAAGTCGCTCTGTTATCAGTTGCCGGCGACCATGCTGCCGGGACTGACGCTGGTCATTTCGCCGCTCATTGCGCTCATGCAGGATCAGGTGACGGCCATGAAGCAGCGCAAGATTGCGGTTGCGGCGTTTCACTCCGGACTCACTGGGCTGGAAAAGAATATTGTGCTGGAGGATCTCCAACAGAAGCGAGTGCAGCTGCTCTATCTCGCACCGGAACGGATGCAGCATGAAGGGTTTCTCCGACTGTTGCGTTCGCTTTGGGTATCATTGCTGGTGGTCGATGAAGCGCACTGCATTTCCCAGTGGGGCCATGACTTCAGGCCCGACTATATGAAGATTGGTCGGCTGCGCCAGGAGCTCACGAATCCTCCCTGCTTGGCCTTGACGGCGACGGCCACGGCTCGTGTGCAGACGGATGTGTGTCGACGGCTGTCGCTTCAGGATCCGTTCCGATTGGTCGCCGGATTTCGACGGAAGAATCTGGCTCTCTCCGTCCAACATTGTCAGTCTCTCCGTGAGAAACTCGAGCTCGTGGAGCAGCTGGTTCAGGGAACGGAGAGAGGCACGATTCTGGTGTATGGCGCGACGCGCCGAACGGTGGAGGAGGTCGCGAGCTGGTTGGGACAATCCCATCGGTCGGTTGGCTTCTACCATGCCGGTTTGTCCGATGAAGAACGGCGACTTGTGCATGGTGATTTCCGTCGAGGGACCTTGCGAATCTTGGTGGCGACGAATGCCTTCGGTATGGGCATTGATAAGCCAGATGTCCGACTGGTCGTCCATTTCGATATTCCTGGAAGCATCGAGGCCTACTACCAGGAAGCTGGTCGAGCCGGACGTGATGGCCAGCCTGCGCGCTGTGTGTTGCTGTTTCATGAACGGGATGTGGCCACGCAGGACTATTTCATTTCGCAGGCATCCAAGGATTCTGACGGCGCTGAACGTGCGGGACGCATGACGACGCTCTTGCAAGAGCTGCTGGGGTATGTGTCGACCTCGACCTGCCGACAGCTGGCGATTTTGGACTACTTTAGTGATCAGACTGAGGTTGCCTTGGGCCCTTGTGGTCTGTGTGACCGCTGTATGACGCCGGTGCGGCAGTTAAGCCGAAAGGTTCCTCAGGACCATGCGATCGCACAGGCAATTCTGGACACGGTGGCCTGGTGCGGAGGACGGTTCGGGATGGGGCGGATCGTCGATATTCTGCGCGGAAGTCGGTCGAAGGTGCTGGCGGCTTACGGTGTCGCAGATTGCCCAACCTACGGCGTCTGTCGAACGGAGACGAAGCTGTCCGTCACAAGCCAGGTGAAAGCTCTTGTCAGTTCCGATTACCTGCGTGTTGAGGGGACGGAGTACCCCACGCTCGAGGTGACTCCCTCAGGGCGAGAAGTTCTGCAAGGGCTTCGTACGGTTGAGCTGGAACAGGGGGAAGACGCTTCAGCCCGCGGGCCAATACAAAAACCGCGTCGCTCGGATGCTGCGCTCACGGGTGTTCCGATGACATTGCCGCCGGATCGACTGCTGGTTGAACGGCTCAAGCAGCTCCGCTCCGAACTGGCCGCGGAAGAGGGCGTGGCGCCGTTCCTCATTTTTCATGATAAGACGTTGAAGGCCATCGCCGGTTCAAAGCCAGACACGCGAGCGGCGCTGTTGGAAATTCCTGGCATCGGCGAGCTTAAGGCCGAACGGTACGGGCGACGGGTGTTGGCTGTGGTGAATGGCCCTCAGTAACCCTGGCCAATGCCAAGATTGTTCTCATGTCCTGGGGAAAAATAGTGTTGAGGTTTGGTGAGAGTATTTCGCCACACTTCTAAGGCGGACATGTCTGAGGACCATGCGGTGTAACGTGAGTACCTGGAGGGGAGTCCCGCAGTCCTCATTCAGCCTTTGAGAGGGGCAAGGGAGTTTGGAGTAAAAATGTTGCGCAGGCGAAGTTTATGCCCTGCGAATAAAACCTACCCGTCGCGAATTCGTAAGGTGGGCAGTGCTGCAAGACGTGAATGAGATGGCACAGGCCCAAGAAGAAGCGCAGCACAAGCCATGGCCTATCGTTCATGAGTCCTGAAGCACTGCCAAACGATTACGCCGCCACGGCTGGTCGACTCATCTTTCTTGCAAACCCAGTTGCGGGCCGACTGGCTCTCTGCGCCTGCTGGGTTGCACGATGAAAATGGATCAGCGAGTCCACGATGTTGCCGCAGGTCAGGCAACGAAGGGCCTGCATCCACATCGGCAGATAACTTTCCTTCATGTCCAGTAAATGATCCACCACCATCAGACCACTACATTTCGTGCACCTCATGGGAATCCCTCCTTCGTGAATGAATGAGCGCGGATGATCTTGCTCAGTATGTAGTGAGTCCTCTACGCAATGATGATGCCAGAATGAATTGTGTGTGGCTGTGTAGACTCAACGGCTCGCTAGTCCTGAATCAGCGCCACAATCCTTGTGTGCAGTTCGAGATGCCCTCCGGCCTTGTGGCTCCGCCTCGTATCTTTCTCGATACAGCTGGTGTGACAAAACGATACATCCTACCTACGTAGAAGGTTGGGATGGGGGGCTGACGAAGGAAACGGTTGCCTGGCGATTCCATGTCTTGCTGAAACCGTCTGGCGGGTAGCCGCTATTGGTTATGGCTGGTAAATGTGCTGTGAAGCGTGCTGTGTCTCTGAGACTTCCCTGCCGGGATGTTGTGGTATCGGCATGATAGGGAGAGCAAAATCAAGAACATGTCATTGACGGAATAGTTTCGGGCTCCGATAATGCAACGATTCATGGCAAAGGGGGGCGAGGGTAGCGGTGTAGCTGTGAGCAGAGTAGGTAATTCCCCGGCACCGAGTGCGCAAACGAGAACCTAGCCTGACCATCGATGACGCTTGTCCAACTTGCTAAGGTGCTCCTGGTTCAGGCCTGTGAAGAGCATGATCCCGAGCACAAGTTTATCTTACGGTATGAACGGGAGGCATCCGGTCAAGGAAGCGATTCTCGAGACCAACGAGCCGCAGAGGCCAGGGTCATTGAACGAGCTGAGCAGATCTCCGATCGATTGTTGCAAAAACATTCTCTGTTCGGTTCAGCGGTAGCCGTCGCCCAAATCAAGACTCCGATCACACCCCTCATTGGTTGTGCATTGATAGGGGGCTTTCTCGCCGACCCGATCGGGCCTACCGGGCACATTAACCTTCTAAATTTTCCCCTTCTGACACTCCTCCTCTGGAATGCCGTTGCGTATATTGGGTTGCTCTACAACTTCGTCGTGTCTCGATCAGAATCAGATTTGGAACAGCCCGGCCTGCCGGGGCTGGTGGAATGGCTTGTGGGACTGACGGTGAAGGGACGGCTGAGTCGCCTGCGGTCTGATCGGGCCCAGAGTCCTGGTGAAGTCCAGTGGATCACCGCATCCCTTGCGTCTTACGCCGTGCATCTGCTCCATAGTAGTCGAGGCTTGGTGGTGACCCATGCCCGCAGTCTGTTACACATGGCTGCGGCAGCGCTGGCGATCGGTGTGATCGCGGGGCTCTATATACGCGGCATCAGTTTGTTGTATCAGGCAGGTTGGGACAGCACCTTTGTAGAGGCTGAGGGGGTCCATCGATTTCTCTCGATCCTCTTTGCTCCCGCCAGTTGGCTCTTGAGCATTCCGATGCCCGGCGTGGATGCCATCGCCAGCTTGCGCGGCACGGCGAAGGTTAATGCGGCGATGTGGATTCACTTCTGGGCGATGACGACGGTGCTATTCATTATCCTCCCACGAACCTTACTGGCGGTGGCTGTCTGGAGGAAAAAGACTCGCCTGGCGGCTGACATGCAGCTCCCAGTCAACGAGCCCTACTTTCGACGCCTTCTGAATCCATATCGAGGGAAAGGGCTACTTGTGGAGGTGCTGGCGTACAGCCATCGGGTAAAGGATGCTGACGATCGTCTCCTCACATTCCTCAGCGAGGCCTTTGGTCTTCTGGCGCACATCCATGTCGGGAACTCAGTCCAATACGGCGACCGGCATCCCCAGTTTCCGGCCGACTCCGATCGCGGTCTGTGCGCGGTGGTCTTGTTCAATCTGGCCCAGGCGCCCGAGGAGACCCACAGTGAATTTTTGGAGGAGTTGAAAACGACAATCCACAGCAGAGGCCGACCGAACATGCTGTTGATTGTGTTGGATTGCGAGGCGTACGCGCAACTTGACCACGAGAAACGGTTCAAAGAGCGGTGTCAAGCCTGGGTGACGCTGGCAACCGAGTGTGGGCTTCGGGCTGTGCGGTACCGAGACCCTTCTGGATCGCCGGATGGAGAACTGCAGGCTTTACCCGATTGTTTGTGGCCCGGTGATTTTCGAGGCACACAATGAGCGTGCAGAAATCTCAGATCGCGCTCTCTTTGATTTCCCATACCAACATTGGGAAGACCACCTTAGCAAGAACGTTGCTCCGGAAGGAGATCGGACTCGTCGCCGATCGAGCCCATGTCACACTTGAGAGTCAAAAGTATACGGTGCTTGAAACGGAAGCAGGAGAGTCGCTGCAACTGTGGGATACGCCAGGCTTTCCCAACTGTCAGAAGATCCTGTCGCGACTACAAGGGGCTAAGAACCCGATTCTTCGGATTCTGACGGAAGTATGGGACCGATTTCGCGATCGGCCATCCTGGTGTGCCCAGCAGGCGGTCTTGAACGTTCAGCACGAGGCAGATGTCGTGCTCTATCTTGTGAATGCGACCGAAGAACCGAACATGGCCGGCTACATTGCATCAGAACTGCAACTGCTCGAATGGATCGGGAAGCCGGTCATCATCCTCTTGAATCAAATCGGTCCACCCAAAGACCGCGAGGAACAGCAGCGTCTTGAACAACCTTGGAAGGACTACTTTGCTCGGTATGGCTTCGTCAGGGCGGTGCACAGTCTTGATGCGTTCAGCCGCTGTTGGGTCCAGGAAGGCATCCTCTTTGAGACCATTCAATCGTTGCTTCCTCCGGACGGCCGTCAGCTGATGACGCGCTTGTTTGTTGCCTGGAAGCACACGAATCTCACGGTGTTCCACGCGGCGATGCAGCAGTGGGCCATGCTGGTGTCGACTGCCGCGAGAGCTCGGGTGATGACCAAAGGTGACGGCTCGCCGATGGAGCGGCAAAAACAGCAGGCCGTCGATGGTCTGTTGAGGGGATTGGTGAACGCGGTGGGGGCGACGACGAAAGCCGTCATTGCTCTGCATGGCCTGGAGGGAGATGCAGTTGGGATCATCCAGGCCAGAATGGAGCATGTGGAAGTTCAACGGAGCTCGCGTGGCCTTGATGAGACGACTCTCGGCGGTACTGCGATTGGCGGGATCGGTGGAGCCTTGACCAGCGGGGCCTATGCCGGGCTCCATCTGGACGCGGCGGCTGGCGGAGTCAGCATGGGGCTGTTTACGGTCGCCGGGGCAGTGGTTGGGGGTGTCCTCGGATTTTTGGGAGGAGAAGCCTGGGCGGAACGGCGTGTCGGCAATACACCGACCCCAGTCACGTGGTCGGATGAGTATTTGGATCTGTTGGTCCAAGACGTCATTGTACGGTACCTCGCCATCGCGCACTTCGGCCGAGGCCAGGGGCAGTATGTGTCGGATCCGGAAAATCCCAGGTTCTGGGTCGAGAAGGTGAAAACCTTGGTAGCGAGGCAACAGACGGTCTTGCACGAACAATGGACTGGTCTGCGGGCGCAAGACCCCAAACCCCGAACGGATAAGAATCCGACACCACTCACCGCGCTGCTGACGTCCATGACGCTCGAACTGCTCTGGAGCGTCTACCCTGCCTCCAAACGGTTTCTGGATCGCAGGTGAAGGTTGTGCAGTCAGTTGACCGACCTGCTTTCAGCACATCACCTCTTCATGCTCTCTGCTGGTTTCCCACCTTTCCGACACAGCCGTATCTACGTGATGCACGCTCTCGGTTGACAGGAATCTGATCCGCACACGAGAATCAGGGGCTATGTCATCGAAAGAGATACCAGTGGTTGGTCAGCCAGCTGCAGCCGTGCCGCAAGCAGACGAACCCACATTTCCTCGTTACGCCGGGCCGGCATTCCTCTCTTATGGCTTCAGGCCATTCTTCCTCGGCGCTGCCGTGTTTAGCGCGGCATCAGTCTTGGCTTGGGTGGCGATCTATGCAGAGTATGGACAGGCGGACTTTCTCTATCCTCCACGCGAATGGCACGTCCATGAAATGTTGTTTGGGTATATTCCTGCCTTGATCGCGGGATTTCTGCTGACAGCCATGCCCAACTGGACGGACCGCATGCCATTGAGAGGCGTGCCGTTGCTGGCAATGTTTCTACTCTGGCTTGCAGGTCGGCTGCTCATGGCCATACCGTTTACGAGAGGTCCGGCTGCTGCGGTCATCGATGGAGCGTTTTTGGTGTTCTTGGCTGCCTATGTCTGGCGGGAGATCAGTGCCGCAAACGCCTGGGACCGGACCCCGATAGGCGTCCTCGTGAGTCTCTATGCGGCTACGAATGTGTTGTTTCATCTGTCGGCAGTCCAGCATAGCCCCACAGACCTTCCTGAACGGCTAGCCTTGTCGATTATGACGATGATGCTCACGGTGATCGGAGGTCGGCTGACGCCAACGTTTACGATTGAGTACTTGGAAGGACGGAATGAAGCACAGCTGCCTGCTGCGTTTACCCGTTTCGATGCCGTCGTGATGCTGGTGGTTCTTCTAGCTGTTATTGTCTGGGTGCTTCAGCCGGAAAGTAACTGGACAGGGATCGCGTTGATCGTGGCAGGACTGGCAACCCTGGTGCGTCTCCTCCGATGGCGAGGGTGGAAAGCTTGGCGTGAACCGTTGGTGTTTATCTTGAATGTCGGGTATGGATGGATTGGACTGTATTTGATAGCCCTTGGTGCTGCGATTCTGGGGGTTGGGTTTGAGCCTGCCAACGCAGTTCATCTGCTGACGACTGGTGCGATGGGAGCCATGACGTTGGCGGTCATGACCCGTGCAAGCCTTGGCCACACGGGACGACCGCGATACGCGGATCGGCTCACCGTGGCGATCTATCTGTTGGTCAACGCTGCGGCGTTGTTGCGAATCTTTGCTCCGCACCCTGAGACACCTACTGCTCTGACTCATGCCATGCTCGGGATGTCTGCGCTTGGCTGGAGCGGGGCCTATCTTCTCTTTGTCTTTCACTATGGGCCATACCTGGTCCGTCCCAGTCTTGATGAGTAACGTCTGCAAGGGCAAGTGACTGGTAATTCTTGGGAGAGAGTCGCGATCAGAATCCGGACCTCTGCCGTGCCTCGGCTTCTTGAAGGGGGGCAGGCGAAGGTTCGAGCACCAACTTACGATGTCACGTGGTAGCGTACGAAATTCAACAGGTGTCCTCCGTGGGATGGCTTGAGCGGTTTTCCGGATTCAAGATGCGTCTCCGTACAGTCATAGCCTTGTGCGGTGAGGTGGGCACTCATCTCGCCGCATCGGTGTCGGCCAGGATCGGCGAGGAGTATTTGGCAGGTGGGTCTGGCATGTCCGGCCAGAAAACCTGCCAGCAGGGCAGGATGATTTCGCTCGTACAATAGGTCGCTGCCTATGATGAGATCGAAGCGGCCCAGTTCAACAACCGGATTTAGCCATGGGGCGTTGAAGAAGGGAATGGGTGCGAGCCCGTTGAGATCTGTGTTTCGGCGGAGAAATTCCTCTGCCAGCGGGTGGTAGTCACAGGCGGTGATATTGGCACCACGCCGTTGCAAGACGAGGCTGGGGAGGCCGATCCCACACCCGACCTCGAGAATCTGTTTGCCTGCGATGGGAAACCGACTCATCTCCTCAGCGAGCGCGAGTCCGGCCGGCCACACGACGCCAAAGAGAGGCCAGGAGGCGGAGGAGATTCCGATTCGTTCCGCGCAACCGTCAGGGTCTGAAAACTGACGTCGATCGCGCAGGGTCCGAATCTGATAGGACACCGTCCCGATCTGATAGCGGGTCGTCTCGACCTCGTACCCTTGTATAGTCACATCCACGTAGGATCCAGCATAGTCCCTTCTCGAGTAGGGGGCTATGGATTTCGCGATTTGCATCTGCGGAGTGCCGATTTGAAGAGGTCCTGGTATTCCCTTGACCGGTGCTGTATGGTAAAGACGTAAAATGTGAGGTGTGAAAGGTGAACGTTTGTTCAGGCAGGATGAATCTTTGTTGAGGTTGATGCCTCTCACCTCATGACAATTTACTTTTCGAGATTTTGAAGAAAGGGGGCGACCGGTTTCGACGGGGATACTGAGGTCACTGTCGCATGTCGAGCTCTCGGGAACTCGTAAAAGTCCGAGAAAACGCAACTGCCAATCAAGAACTGGCACTCGCAGCCTAATTTAGGCTGAGACGTCGTTCCATCTGAGGCCCGCGGGGGTGGAATGGCGCGATGCAGCGGGCTGGTCCCAGGCCGGTGCTCAGCGGCTGAGGATGAGAACTTTCTGGGCTAGTGGCTGTTCTAAGCCTGCCGACGGGCGTGGATGGCTGCGAAACTTAAATTGTCGGCTACACATGTAGACACAGTGCACTGACGATCTTCGGACAGGGGTTCAACTCCCCTCGCCTCCACCAAACCGCACTTCGTGCGTACCGGCGGCTTACTCTCTGACTGACGCCGCCGGAAAGAGTCTTCAACCCACCGGAATTCCTTCTCAGCTCGCTCGACCCGGAGCCCTTACGATGGCTCCGGGCGATGGGGGACACGCCACCAGTGCTTCCTAATTTCTTAGTAATGCCTCGCTTGCGCGTGCCGGTGGCTTATCCCTCGATTGACGGTGTTGGAAACAGTCCTCAACTCACCAGTGGTGGAGTGGATGGATAGGCACCGATTTCGTCTTGGGATCCAACAGGTGTTATCGATAGAGAATAAGAGCGAGAGGCCTTCGCCTGCTACTACAGCACGTCACTCCAGGGAGGGCTGAGGGCGAAGGCGGCGTTGATCAGGCCGACGTGGGAATAGGCTTGGGGGAAGTTCCCGAGTTGGGTTCGGGTCTCCGGCACAAAGTGTTCGGCAACAAGTCCGACGCTGTTGGCACCGGTGAGGCACTGATTCATGATCTGCTTGGCTTCCGGCAAGCGACCGAGTTTCGCCAAGGCCTGAACGACCCAGAATGAGCAAATCACAAAGCTTGCCTGGGGTTTGCCGAAGTCATCTTGCCGCAGATACCGGTAGAAAAACCCGGTCTCCTTCCCCTCGTGCCGGAGGGCGAGAGAGTGCTTGATCTGAGAGACCGTTGTATCGCAGACCTCTCGATCCGGAAACCCGACAATGGCCAATTGCGCTAAGGAAGCATCGTAACTGTCGTCCTTGGGGCCGTTCCGTAAGGCCTTGTCCTTCATGGCTCGAAGCAGGGCGTTGGCTGCTCTGGCTCGTGCCGCGTCGAGATCGATCGTGAGGTCGCGGAGAAACCCCGCTCGCTGGATGCGGTAGGCGCGATCGAGGCCGGCCCAGCACATGAGGTTCGTGAAGGAGTGTTCCTGCCAGCCGTTCCGAATTTCCCAGAGCCCGGCATCAGGTTGGGAGATGCTTCGTTCGCATAATCGGATTAAGTTTGCGACCAGCGCTTCATGATCCCTTGTCCGAAGGTCATAAAAACGGTTGTCAAAAAAGATCGGTGCCAGCGTCAGCAGCATCTCACCGTAGACGTCGTTTTGCACATGTTCCGCGGCTTGATTATGGCTGCGCACCGGTCCGCTTCCCAGAAAGCCCTGCCAATTGGAATGTTCGGTTTCCGGGAGGGGAAGGTCTTGGCTGAGCGTATAGACCGGCGCCAGCCGATCCTGTGATTGTTCGCGGGTATACCCCACGTTCAATAAGAATTTGAGGAACCCTTCCATTTCCTCAAAATGTCCTAGGTTATAGAAGGCAGAAAGTGAAAAATGTGCGTCGCGCAGCCAACAGTAGCGATAGTCCCAATTCCGAGTGCCGCCGGGTTCTTCAGGGAGGCTCGTCGTCAATGCCGCAAGGATTGCCCCCGTGTCTTCGTAGCAGTGGAGTTTGAGTGCAAGGGCGGAGCGAATGACTTCTTCTTGATAGAGCACTGGGATTGAGCAATGTTTCACCCAGATGCGCCAATATTTCGTGGTCTGGTCAAGAAATTCGTGGCTGACCTTGACAAGGTCGTCTTCAATCCCGATCCCCCAGGTCAAGGCGAAGTACATCTTCGAGGTCAGCGCGACCGGCGTTTCCTCGCAGAGGTAGGTGAGTGGCATATCGGTCAGGAGCCGCAAGTATTCACCGCGTATGTCGTACCGGAAGTGACTATTGCCGCGAACGAATCGCACCGGCGTCTTGTCCCATCCGGACACCGGCTTGCAACAGACGCGAATGGAAGGGGTGCCGCTGAGCGGCTCCACAATTCGAAAGAGGGCGGTCGGCCGATAGACGCGGCCATACTGCAGAAACCGCGGGCAGAAGTCGGTGATTTGGTACGCGTCCCCGTTCGGGAGGGAGACGGTGGTCACCAGGATATTGGTGTTCGGGAGATAGTGTTGCTTGGAGGTCGTTTCCGAGAGAGGAACGGACGGGTCGATCGAAAAATGGCCCCCCTCCTGATCAAGGATCCTCCCAAAAACCGGGGGGCTATCCGGTCTCGGCAAACAGAGCCAGTCGATCGACCCATGGGCACTGATCAACGCCGAAATTTGGCAGTTTCCGATGAGGCCGAACTGGTACACAGCATGACCATATTTGATTTCTGCGTGAAAGTAAACTAACTTGTTTCCATGAGGCTCTTCGCGCTTTCGCTAAGGTTTGTCCTCCCCTTGGTGATCGTATTAGCCGTGATCGCCTACGGGGTTATTCCGCTGGTCGATTCATTCCAACTGAAATGGTTTGTCCGCGATCTCGATATGCGGTCCAAGCTCATGGTCAGCACAATGGGGGGACCGCTGGCCGATCTACTGGTTTCTAACTCAAAGAGTAAGATCTCCGCCTATTTTACCCGTATCATTCAGGATGAACGGTTGTACGCCCTAGGTTTTTGCGACCTGGAGAACCGACTTCTTTATGAAACGCAGGCTTTCCCGGAGGATGTCACCTGTCAAGAAATGACGAGTCTTGCGCCAAACTTTTCCACCGTACGTACGTTCGGTAGCGGACCGCTTCATATCACGTCGGCAACGATCGAATCCAGCGGACGTCGGCTAGGACGTCTTCTCCTTCTCCACGATATGAGCTTTATCCAGCAGCGGAGTAGCGATACCAAACAATATGCCTTCTATCTGTTTGCCGCGCTTGCGGCGATTATCTCACTGGTGACCTTGCTCATTGCGCATTTCAGCTGGAAAGAGTGGGTGGCCGGAGTGCGGGCGATGGTCAAGGGCGAGCGGCTCTTGACTCCATTGGCGCAGGAGCACCATGCCCCGGAACTTCAGCCGCTGGCGAAGGACTTGCGCTCGTTGGTGGAGGCGCTTGAGTCCGACCGTCGGATGCGCGATGAGAGCCAGATTTCATGGACACCGGCCAGCCTTAAGTCGATTCTTCATGAGCAACTTGCCGGAGACCAGGTATTGATTGTCTCCAATCGGCAACCCTACGCCCATTATTGGCAAGGACAAAGCATTGCGGTACAGGTGCCGGCCAGCGGGCTGGTGTCGGCGCTCGAGCCGGTAATGCGCGCCTGTTCAGGCATCTGGGTTGCGCATGGAAACGGATCCGCGGACAGGGACGTTGTGGATGAGCGACACCATGTCAGTGTCCCACCTTCGAATCCCTCGTATCAAATTCGTCGGGTGTGGCTTACGGCAGAGGAAGAGGCTGGGTATTACTATGGATTTTCCAATGAGGGATTGTGGCCGCTCTGCCATATCGCACATGTTCGGCCGACATTCCGGTCATCAGACTGGAAACAGTATGTGGCCGTCAATGAACGGTTTGCCCAGGCCGTGTATGAGGAAGCGACGACCGACAATCCAGTCGTGCTCGTTCAGGACTATCATTTTGCCCTCCTTCCGAAGCTCATCCGAGACCGGTTGCCGACCGCCACGATCATCATGTTTTGGCACATTCCGTGGCCGAACGCGGAAAGCTTCGGGATTTGTCCCTGGCGCGAGGAAATTCTGGAGGGGCTTTTGGGCAGCAGCATTCTCGGGTTCCACACCAGGGTGCATTGTAATAATTTCATCGATAGTGTCGATCGTACCCTTGAGGCACGGATCGATCGGAACAGCTCCACGGTGTCCTATGGTGGGAAACTGACAGCCGTCAACCCCTATCCGATCTCCATCGAGTGGCCGTTACAGTGGCTCCCTAGCCAGCAATCGATCCAAGAATGCCGAGCCAAGTTGCGGGCGGCATACGGCATGCCGGAGGATCGCCTCATCGGCTTGGGGGTCGAGCGGTTGGATTATACGAAGGGGATACTTGAGCGGTTCATGGCGGTGGAACGGCTGTTGGAACTTCAACCGGAATGGATCGGGAAGTTTACCTTTGTTCAGATCGCGGCACCAAGCCGCTCCGTCATCGAACAGTACCATCATTTTACCAGTCAGGTCTCTGCGTTGGCCGAGCAGATCAATAAACGCTTCGGGCATGCCGGCTATGAGCCGATCTGTCTCCGCATTCAACATCACGAGCCGGCCCAGGTCTGTGAGTGCTACCGTGGAGTGGATCTGTGCGTGGTGAGCAGTCTTCATGATGGGATGAATCTCGTCGCGAAGGAGTTTGTCGGTGCCCGGGACGATGAGCAGGGGGTGTTGATTCTCAGCCAATTCACGGGGGCTGCTCGGGAACTGACGGAGGCGCTGGTGATCAATCCCTATGACATCGATCAATTCGCTGCGGCGCTTCATCTTGGTCTGACGATGCCGAAGGTGGAGCAACGGGCCAGGATGCAGAGCATGCGGGGGTTGATCCAAGAGTTCAATGTGTATCGGTGGGCGGGCCGGATGCTCATCGATGCGGCTCGCATGCGACAAAAGGAACGAGTGATGAAACAGGTACGACGGCCGAGTTTACGAGGTTGATGGAAAGGTATCACAGGCATCATGGATTACCTCTTGACGGAAACAGGCAAGCTGGAGTTAGCGAAACTCGTAAAAGGGAGGTCGCTGTACGCGTTTGATTTTGACGGCACCTTGGCAAAGATCGTCCGGGAGCACCATGCGGCCAAACTGTCGCGCCCCATCCGCTTATGGCTCGAAAAGCTTGCACAGGGAGTCCCCACCGCAATTATCTCGGGACGCTCCGTCGAAGATCTGCACTCACGGGTCGGGGCGATCGTGCCCCACTTGATCGGCAACCATGGTTCAGAAGGCCCTCATACGCGGCAGGAGGATCAGCAACAGGTCCGTGAGACCTGTCGGGCGTGGTTGCAGTCGATCACCGAACGGTTTCACGATGAGTTGGCACAATGTGGAGTGTCCATTGAGCATAAGTCCTATTCACTCTCCTTTCATTATCGAACCGTCGATCACCGAGATGCGGCACGGCTGCTGATCTCTCGGATGATCGGCGAGTTGTCTCCGCCTCCTCGCATTGTTCTTGGGAAATCCGTTGTCAATGTGATGCCGCCGACGGCTTCACACAAAGGGACGGCATTGTTGGAGTACATGCGTCGGCTTGACTGTTCCCTGGCGCTCTATGTGGGGGATGACGAAACCGATGAAGATGTCTTTGCGCTGCACGACCATCGCATCTTGACGGTGAGGGTGGGTAGGAAGAAGGGTTCGTCAGCCCGCTATTTCCTGAAAAGACAGGCAGAAATTGCCGCCGTACTCCAGTTCCTGGTCGAGGGCTGTGATCGTGGTCTTCAGAGCTGGAGCGGGTGCCATGAACAGGGAGTTCCCAGTCCCATCCCCCCACTCTAACGAAACGCATTGGCTGGATGTTGAAAGAGTTCTATGCTGTCGTGCTTGAATCGGTTCTACACGTGTGGAAGCTATCTCGTGAAGCGCCGTTCGGTTTCGAGATACAAGGTGTGAACAACGAGGGAGGACGAATCAGTTTTACTCCACCAATTGCGATCGCTCTCGACCAAGCAGCAGGTCGTACGGGGCGAAATCGTCGGTCAACACCACACCCTGTGGCCAGGGGTCGGTTCGTCGCGTATTCAATAACGCGATCGTTTCCATCGGCAATCGCTGATTCATCGCTGTCTCGGTAATCTTCGCCAGAACAGAGTCTGCTGAGGTTTGTTCAATGAAACGGCCTCCAAAGAACACCAAGTTCTTCGCCGGAGACATGCCCGTCTTCCAGGGCCCTTCCACGGCGAAACTCTCCAGGGCTGGGAAGGCTTGCTTCATCGTCTGCACGACCGCGGATGCGCGGGCGAGGTCACCTTCTTTTCCGGACGAGGCCAGGTTGACCGCAACAATGCCGTTTTGGTTGAGGTGTGCTCGTACCAGCGAATAGAACTCCGTCGTGGTCAGATGAAACGGAATCATGTCTCGTGCGAAGGCGTCGATCCATATAAGATCGTATGTTTGTTCTGTCGCGTTGAGAAAGGCTCGACCGTCTTTCACAAACACATGGTGATTGGTCGGAGCCTGATAGGCAAAATACTCTTCTGCCATACGGACGACGACCGGGTCGAACTCCACGATATCCAGCTCCAATGTCGGCCACTGTTGTGCCAACCACTTGGCCAATGAACCACCGCCATGGCCGATGATGAGACCACGCTTTGGTTCGGACACCAAGGCCAATGACGCGACCATCATTTGGCTGTAGGGGAGAAAGAGAGACGCTGGTTCGACTTTCCACATGGTGGCGTGGAATGTCCTGTCCAAGACGAGATACCGAAACAGATCATCCTCACGAATGCGGACCTGCTGGTAGGGACTTTCCTCTTGATGAATAGGGGCTCTGAGTCGTTGAATAGGATTGAGAGCCAACATCCCCAGTAGCCCGATGCATCCAACCGCGATCAGCGGGACGAAGGGGCGAGGGGGTGTTGCCCTCATCAGCCACAGGGCCCCAAGCCCGACCTGGATGCCACCCAACCAGGCAAGGAGCGATTGGCTCCCAAGCCATGATAACAGGAAGAAGGCGGTTCCCCAGGTGCCGGCCAGACTGCCCACGGTCGAGAGGGCGATCATACGGCCTGTCTGTCGACCGAGGTGATCCATGTCGGCCACGGCTAGTCGTAACATGGCTGGTAAGACACCGCTGAGGCCGAATGCGGGTGGAGCAAGAAGGACGGTAGCGGCGAGACAGGGGCCCCAACGGGGGTCCTGCACGAGCTTCTCGATCTCAAATAGAATAGGCTGGTTCGTCCATGCGACGAGAAACGTCCACCCTCCGGAAAACAGCAATAGGGCCGCCAGAACTCGTCCGCTGGGATACCGATCGGAGACCCATCCACCGAACGCATAGCCGCTGCTCATCGCGGCGAGAATCACGCCGATCAATGCGCCCCACACGAACAATGAACTGCCGAACACAGGGGCCAACAGCCGACTTCCCAAAATTTCCAAGGCCATGACGACTGCCCCGGTCACGAGGGCCGTGCCAAGTAAGAACCAGCGTGGAATTCGAGGTGGGTGAAGCGTCATCGGATTGGATGGGAGTCTGGGAACCCTTCTCCTGCATTAAGTTCAGAGCGGCGTCGGATTGTACTCAACGCATTTTGTGAGAGTCAACGAAGGTCGACGGGCAATTAGTTGCGGGCCGATCATGGAATTCATTGCCCGAGGCGGTCCAGGTTGTTATACTTTTGAACAAATTCCTTAAGGTGAAGGAGGATCGGGCATGCATATCAGTGTGATCGGAACCGGCTACGTTGGACTGGTGACAGGGGCCTGTTTTGCTGAGTTTGGAGTGAATGTCACCTGTATGGATAATGACAGCCGAAGGATCGAGAAGCTCAAAAATGGAGAAATCCCGTTTTTTGAGCCAGGGGTGGCGGAACTTGTGGCGAAGGGGAGCAAGGAAGGCCGGTTAAGTTTCACGACGGATATTGCCCAGGCAGTGGACAAGGCGCTGGCGATTTTCATCGCCGTCGGTACTCCACCAAGCCCGGATGGCAGTGCCGATTTGTCGTTTGTCAAAGAAGTGGGGAGAGGCATTGCTCTCCATATGAACAGTTACAAAGTGATCGTCACCAAGTCAACGGTGCCGGTCGGAACCGGTGAAGCGATTCGTGAAGTGGTTAAAAAAACCCAGAAAACGCCGATCCGGTTCGATATGGTCTCGAATCCTGAATTTCTTCGAGAGGGATCGGCCATTGAGGATTTCATGCGGCCGAATCGCGTGGTGATCGGTGCAGACAGTGATCAAGCGGTCGCTATCATGAAGGATCTCTATCGTCCGCTCTACCTGATTGAAACCCCGATCGTCGTGACTGATGTGCCGACGGCCGAACTGATCAAGTATGCGTCCAATGCGTTCCTGGCGACGAAGATCTCGTTCATCAACGAGATCGCCAATCTGTGCGAGCGAGTCGGGGCCAATGTGCAACTGGTATCGAAGGGGATGGGATTGGACCATCGAATCGGGTCCAAGTTCCTTCATGCGGGCCCAGGATTCGGCGGATCGTGCTTCCCCAAGGATCTCGCGGCGCTCATTCAGACTGGGGAGCGCAACGGTTATCCCATGCAGATTGCTTCAGCGGCGTCGCGTGTCAACGATGTCCAACGTGGGAAAATGATTGATAAGATCCGGGACGCTGTCGGTGGACTCAAAGGAAAAACCTTGGCGTTCCTTGGCCTGTCGTTTAAGCCCAACACGAATGATCTCAGGGAAGCTCCGGCGCTGGCGATCGGGCAAGAACTGTTGGCAGAGGGCGCGACCATTCGCGCGTATGATCCAGAAGCGCTGACGGAAGCCTGTCAGATGATGCCTAAGCTTCAGCCTTGCCAAGATGCCTACCATGCGGCTGAAGGTGCGGATGCCTTGGTGATCATGACTGAGTGGAACATCTTCAGAAATCTCGACTTTGAGAAGCTGAAGTCTACCATGCGTGCGCCGCTCCTGATCGATCTTAGGAATGTCTATGATCCTGAACGAGTCACTGCAGCGGGCTTTAAGCACGTGTCAGTGGGACGGTCGGCTTACAGCCCCAAGGGGTAGGAGCTGAACAGATTGAAGTGTTTTGCCTCTAGACCGGCTCAGGGCAGGCCCATCGACTGGCCTGCTCTGAGCGTGCCGAAGCGCTCAGAGCGATCAGTCTATCGATTATAACGGCACTACGTCAGCCGCGGCAATTCAGCTTTGGGAGCTGCCTCCTTCGTCTTTGGTTTATACCCCATTCGATCCAGCACTTTCATAATCCTTGTCTTCAGTCGATCATCGGCATCGGCTAACGCGGTGGCCAGTGGTTCCACCGCCGGCTTGCCGATCTTCCGGAGAATTTCAGTCGCCGATTGGCGGATCTCGTCTTCTTCCGATACGAGGAGTGGAATCAGTAAGGAAACGGAAGGCCCTCCGAGCTTGATAAGTGAATCATAGGCTCGTTGGCGGACATCACCGACTTCGTCGGTCAATGCCGCAACGAGCGGCTCAACCGCGCGTGGATCTTTTAGCTCACCCAGCACTTCTGCCGCGTATTTCCGATTCAGCCAGTGCGAATCTTTCATGTCGAGCAACATGGCATCGGCTCGTGCGGTATTCGGATCTTTGGGACGGATCTTGAAGCTCTTTGCGACCCGCTTGCCGCCTTCCTCCACGACACGGATGGTGGCGCCGTCCCCAGTCTTGATTTTTTTAAGATCCTCTAGTGCTTCTTCCGCCACCTCCAACAGGACCGTCTTGCCGTCGTAGGCCAGGAGTTCGACCTCCAGCTGCCGGCTCTCTGGATTAACTGCGACAACTCGTTCTGTGACGAGGTTAAAGCCGTCTTTTTTCTCGCCGCCCTTCGGCGCTATCTGAATCAACTTTGGTGCATCATCTGCCATAGGAATCTATCCTCTGTGGTATGAAGTAAAAAGGTTTACTGTTCTGGATTCCAACCGAGGCTCGCCAACACGGCCTCGACGGTTTCCTGGACCATGGTATTTTCGTCCTCACGTAACGGCAACAGGGGTTGAATGGCTTCCTGTGCGCCGAGACGAGCCAGTGACTCGGCTGCATTGCGCCGGACGAGCCAATCTTCGTCGCCCAGCGATTCAATCAAGGGCCCGATGCCTCGGCGATCACCGATTTTTCCCAGCGCCTCTGCCGCATGACGGCGAACCATCCAATTAGGCCCAAGCAGTCCGTCGATCAGGGCTTCAACTGCTCGCACGTCGCCGACCTTCTTGAGCACGCGGGCGGCATCCTCTCGGAGAGTGCTGTCCATGAGGGCTTCAATCAATCCAGGGACGGCTCCTGAATCGCCGATCCGCTCAAGTGCCCATACTGCGGCTGTCCGTACCGCTCCGTCACGGTCCTTGATGGCCTTCACCAACGGTTCAACCGCACGCCGGTCTCGCAATTTTCCGAGTGCGGATGCCGCCTGTTCACGGATCGCCCAGGAGCTGTCTTGAAGCGCCTCGATCATCGGTTCAACAACCGAGAGACCCATTCGCACGACGGCGCTGGTGGCAGCCTCACGAATGACCACGTCCTCATCGGCCATCAGGTCGATCAGCCGGGGCAGTGCGTCCTGGCCGGTTTGGCCGAGGCTCGCGATCGCGTGATCGCGTAGGGCTTCGTTTTCGTCGTAGAGCGCGTGAATCAATTGCTCGATGCGATCAGATGCAGGTTGCTCAGTCATGCTCGTGGTCCTCTTCTCGGGTCTGACTTTCCATGGCCATGATGGCCTCAAGCTTATCAGCGATCAGGCCGGCATTATACGAGACCAGGCCGTCACGATCTGTCCGAAGTTGGTCAAAGGTATCCTTGTACGGACGCAAAACTCCCACATCCTTGATCTTGGCCAAGGCTTCCATCGCATAGACCCGGAGCGGTCGGATGGGAATGGCATCGAGGTAGAGCTGGGTCGGACGTGAGTCGCCGATCAACCCCAACGCTTTGATCGCCAGCTCCTTCACTCCGGTATCCTTGTCCTGTTCAAGTCGCTTCATCAGTGGGATGACGGCCCGGACATCTCCGATTTTTCCAAGAAGGTCGGCTGCCGCTTCGCGCACGAGCCAATCCTCATCTTCGAGATATTCGAGAAGGATTTCCACACTCGGCCGTCCAATCCCCAAGAGGTCGATGACGGTCGCCATCCGCGCCTCTTCCCGCTCGCTGGCCCCTTCAACGTCGCGCAGTGCATTGAATGTCGTATCGATCCGTTCTCGAATGGCACTCAGCTTCTTTAATGTGCCGACGGCGATTTCTTGAACAGCCGGCTGTCCCATCGCATCGATGAAGGCGTCGATAGAACGGGGGTCTAGCAATTGATCAAGCATCAGTGCTGATGCAATTTGCGCCTCAGTATTGGGGTGTTTGAGTAGGTCGCACAAGGGAAGCACAGCGGTGGGAATAGCGCCGATCAGGTGCGTGAGAACCTGCCTTGTCGGCCCTTCCGGTGTGTGGGGTAACAAGGAGACTAACGCCCCTGCAGTGTCCACATCGAGCACACCTGCCATCTGTTCAAGGGCCGTCGCCGCAGCCTTGCGGACACCGTCCTCGTCGAGTTCGAGCAGTTCGACAAGGGCGACTCCGGCCCGTGGGTCCTTGATACGAGCCAACATTGCTGCTGCTTCCTTCTTCAGCTCGGTAGAACCGGTTCGTAGGGCATCCATCAGCGCCTGGACTGATCGTGGTCCACCGGCCACACAGGCTGCCGTCGCCCGCATGCGGCGCCAATCTTCTTCGTGCGTGAGTTCGGAGACCAGGGTCTCAATGGTTTCTTTTGACATGGTGTTCAGAGGCGGCTGATGGAGATCTGCCGTGGTCTCCATCCCACGAGGGTCAAGGTCTCGCGAACATGGAACCGGAGGTTGTCGTCCAGCGAATCAGTTAACAGTGGAATGAGAACGGGAACGACCTTCGATCCGAATTTGGCCAATGAGGCGGCTGCCTCTGCGCGGGTATGGGTCGGGCTCAGCGCCGCGACGAGCGAAGGAATCGCCCGGTCGTCACCGATCAGCCCCAATGCTCGTACGGCGGCCCCTTGCGTGATGAGCTCCTCATTCCACTGATCCCCACAGCCGACCGCTGTCCTGGTCGCTTCCGGAGGGGCGCCACCTGTGACGACATCGATTAGGACGGGCACGGCGCTGGGATTGCCGATACGCCCGAGTGCCTCGACCGCTACGGTCCGTAACCCCGGTTCACGCATGGCTACGCATAAATGATCGACGGCTTCAGCATCACCGATTTCGCCCAACGCCCGCACGGCATCTTCGCGAACGGCGGAATCAGCATCGTTGAACAGTACCGAGAGCAGCGGTTCTACTGCACGAGGGGATCGAGTCTTCCCGAGCGATTCCACTGCATGCAGGCGAACCAGCCAGTCTTCATGTTTCAACGCATGCACTAAACATGGAATGGCGGTGTCACCGATGGCTGCCAGGGCTGTGGCTGCTTCCTCGCGAACCGCCTTGACCTTATCCTGCAACAGCGGGATCAGGGCATCGACGGTATCTGCGCTTTTCACGCGGCCCAAGGCTTGAGCCGCGTGCATCTTGACGATCCAGTCGCTGCTCCTCAGTGCCAACACGAGTTGAGTGAGCACTCGCTCATCCGCGGTGGTCGCCAGGATAGACGAGGCTGCCTCTTGAACCGCCAAACTGCTTTCAGTCAGGCAGGATCCGAGCGCTTCTACGGCCGGAGTTCCGATAGCACGCAACGCTTCCACTGCCGCTTCACGCACGGAACGGTCCTCGTCCCGAAGAAGGGGCACAAGGGGAGCCACCGCGCGCGGATCTTTGAGCCGACCAAGCAGACGTGCCGCCTCCTCACGGATCGCCCAATCCTCATCCTTGAGTGCTGCGATCTGTTCTGCAACCCTATCGACCATGTTGCTCTCTACCAGGATGTTGAAGCCGTCCGCAAGATTCCTTCTCGCGTCGCTCGGAAGCCTCAACATACGGACTTAACTATGCGGCGCCTCGTCACTGGTTGCGGTCTTGCTGTCCGGTCTTTTGAACATTCCTGTGGGATAGTGACATGCTACGTGCGATGGTACAGCAACCTGCTCAGTGGCTGTGCTGCGAAGGAATGCGGCATCCGCCGGATTGAATCAGACCGTGTCGCCGGAGGGCCCAAACCGTCCGGTCTGTCCCAGTGGCCGATCGATGCGCAGGTTGTCGGCTTGGCTGGAACTGATCTCGACCTCCTCATCGGGAGGGGTCCATCCAAGCGTTTCCAACGTTTCGAGCGTAATCTGCTTGAGGGCATCTTTGGCCGTCAGGCGAACCGAGGCGTACGAGAGCACCCGTTCCTTTTCCGCTTCAACTTCCGAGGCTTTGGGGTCGTAGAGAAAGGCAATAAGGGGTTCGATCGCCGCATCTCCGATGACGGTCAGTGCTGCCGCGGCTTTTTCACGTAAGACCCCGTCTTTCAGCAGCATGATCAGATCAGGAATCACGCGTGGATCGCGAAACTGGCCCAGCGCGGTCGCCGCCGCTTCTTTGATGAACGCATCCTCGCTGACAATACATCCTGGTGTCGGCGAACCCTCCTGCTTGATCCCTTTACCCTTCAAAGCGTCCAGTACGGCGGGGAGTGCACGCGGGTCGCCGATCATGCCGAGTGAGGCGATAGCATGGCGCTTCACGGCACCGTCTTTCATGGCCTCGATCAGCGCATCGATTGCTCGTGGGTCGCCGATCATGCCGAGCGCGATCGTCGCATCTTCACGAACGGCCCGATCCTGGTCTTTCAATGCGGTGATGAGGGCTTCTACCACCTTGGCATCACGGACCCAGGTTCGGCCGATTTGATAGTCCGTCGTCATCCCACCCAACGCCCGGGCTGCGTGACAGCGGACCACGAAATCCTTGTCGCTGAGGCTCTCAATCAGCGGATCGACCGATGGTTGTCCGATGTACATCAGCGCGGTTCCTGCGGTTTCCCTGACGATTTTTGAAGAATCCCGGAACAGTTTGATCAATGCTGGAACGGCCGTCGGATCTGCGATTCGGCCAAGTGCCTCTGCCACGGCACTCTTGACGGCTCCGTCTCGGTCACGACAAGAAACCATCAGCGCTTCGACGGCACGAGGATCTTTTATCTTGCCGGAAACTTTGGCGGCATGTTCTCGGACGCGCCAACGCTCGTCCTTCAACGCTGTTATTACGCGATCGATGGCAGGTGAGCCTACCTTGGCCATGGCCTCGACTGCCTGGTCTCGAACCTCCATGATCGGGTCATTGAACAAACCGATCAGGGCTTCTATCGCCTTGGGGCCGCCGATTTTTGAGACGCCACAGCCCGCATAGGCCCGAACCGACCAATAGTCGTCGCTGCAGGCAACGAGTAACGCCTCGAGGGTTGACGGATCACCCAGATCGGCGAGGGCTTTCGCCGCCTCCTCACGAGTAGCGTCGTCCACGTCCTCAAGTGCGTCTAATAGGTTGTCGAGTGCGTTAGCCATTGTTTGGTTTCTGGTTGTAGTAAGGGTCAGGCTGTCCACCATGGGGGTAGGTGCGTTTGCACAGCACAACCAAGGTTTGGGTTCCACGACCTTGCACGCATTGGTCCAAGGCCGGTGAAAAATCGATGGTGCCGTTCAGGCCGACGGTAAAGGGAAAATCGAAGGTGAAACTGATGAATTTGTACTTGCCGGGTCGGAGTGAGAGGTCACGACGCTCAGATGTCTTAGGGGCATCAAGGGACTCCGGATCGGAATTCCAGATCGAGGGCGTCACGCCGGGTATCTGCCACCATGACATGGGGACTAACTTGGTCGCATCAATGGTGATCTGGTGTTCATGAAGATGGGCAGCCGGACGGTCTCCAGCAAGGCTCTCTTGAAAAAACACGACAGTCAGCAGGCCAATGGCGGCGATGCAGGGGAGGAAGAGCCGGTATGTTATTTCTGTCTTGGAGCGCATGGTGGTTAGCGTTTCTTAGCACGGGGTACAGTACGGGCGGCTGTGTCGTTCTGGAAAATCTCTTCGATCACCTTGCTGTCCCATTCCGTATGGGTCTCCATCTTGAGCATTCGCATGACCGTCGCTCCGGTATCGATGATGGACACTGGTTGACGGATGACCTGGCCACGCGCGATACCTGCTCCGGAAACGATCCAAGGAACAGCCGGCGCCTCAGCTTGTGTCGTTTCCCCACCGGCGTCATTCCCCTTGGTGCTGAGCGTTGTCACGAGGACGGCTGTTCGGTCTAAGAGATTGTAGTGATTGAAGAGATCCAGGACGGATTTCATCGCGGTATCAACCGTCTTGAGGGCCTGTTGGTACTCTTTTGAGTTCCAACCGTGAAGTACGCCGGCCCGCCCCGCTTCTGGAAGATGTACTATTAACAGATGTGGGAGGGCATGGACTGCATGGCCGTACCCATGACCGCTCGAGGCCTTCTGGAAATACTGTTGAATGTAAGCGACGAGCTTCTGTGCGCCGCACTCGGGCCGCAATGCCCCGCAGAGTTGATAGTCGGTGTAGGGTGCAGGCTTCGCGAGTTGATAGAGGGCCTCGTCCATAAAAAAGACGGCACTGTCTCGGCCTCCGGCGACATCCAAATAGTCGAAGAGGCTAGGGGCGCGTGGATAGCCCCGGCTGAACTCAAACGAATTCCAGGTAATCCCATGTTTCTCAACCGGTAGGCCGGTGACGAGCGACGCCATCATGGGAAGCCGCAAGGCCGGCTGAACCGCGTTGGCCGACCATGTCACAGACCCTTCTTTGACGAGCTTGCTGAGAACCGGCATGGCGCCGCTCTTGAGCGAGTCCTGGCTGAATCCTTCAAGGACGAACAGGATGACATGCTCTGTTACGGAGTTGAGCGGAGTGGCTGCTTCGCCGGCGGGAGGCGTCGCATAAACAGGTATGGAGGCTCCGATAGCAAGCCAGCAGGCGAGAAGAGCTCCCAGCGTTGTGCATATGCGCGAAGAACGATGCGTCATGACGTGACGATGATCCGCTTGTTTCATAGACGAAAGGAGTACCCTAACATGCAAATTTTCCGGAAGGCAAGGTGGGGACGGCACCCGCCGAATGCTGGCAGAACCGTTGTCTCGGTGTTAAGCTGATTCCACCAGTCGTTCCAGCTGCCGCTTACAGGCGAGAGGGTATGCGATGTCCGGTCGATTCCAGCAACCGTCATTGCCCCGCTATGTGGCTGTGTACAGGACGTGTCTTCTGGTTTCGTTCCTGCACATCATCGCTGCCGATTTCTCTATCCTATCTCCTGCATTCGCAGAGCCTCGAGTCGTGAATGCCCAAGGCGAGCATCGCATGGGCAACCGCGATACTCGTGAGGATGCGATCCGGCTCGCGACGGAGGCGGCGAAGCGGAATGCCTTGGAGCAGGTTGCCACGTATCTGGAAAGTGTGACGATCGTGAATGGCATGGACGTGACCAAAGACGAGATTCGTACGTATACCGCCGGCTTGGTGCTGGTGCTCAATCAACAGATCTCCACGACTCTCGACGGCGATGTGGTGGTCATCAAGGCGGACCTTCTGACGCAGATGGATACGGAGGAGGTTGCACGTGCGATTACGGCGCTCCGAGAAAACGAAGATGCCCGTGTGCAGTTAGCCGAGCTGAAGCAAGAAAATGAACAGCTGCAAGAGGAACTCCAGGCAGCCAATCAGGCGCTGGGGAGTGCGTCCACACCGGATCAAGTGCAGCAGGCCGCGCTCAGGCGGAAAGAAATTCTGAACCGTGTGCAATCGAATGCGATGGTGTCGCAGGCTTGGACTAATTGGGTGCTCGTCTCGCCGATGGGAATCCCGCAAGGTTTCTTGAACAGTGCGAGCGGCCTCTTTCCGGCCAATCCACATATCGCTATTGCCCAACAGATCATCGCCTACCGGCAACCCCATACACCACCCGCTCCCCCGCGACCAGGGAGTTACCCAGGTCGGATGCCGAGCCATGAGCTTGTCCCACCTCCAGGCGGATCCGCAGGGGCTCGCCCGCTCAATGAGTCGATTCATCGGACACCTCGTGGGGTGCCTCAGGGGGATCGTCAATCAATGGGTCAACCGGGACAGGGGTTTGGCGGAGCGAGGCGAGTGCCTCAGGGGCAGTCTGGATTACAACAATCAGGCTCGCCTCATCGGGGAGCTCCGTCTTTCGGAGTGCCGGGCGGAGGTCGCTAGGGTTGACATGTTGAAGAAAAGCTTGGGAATTATTGCAGTCACGATGAGTCTCTGGCTAGGTTGGGGACTTGTTTCTGATACGGCGCCAGCCTCTGAAGTTGGCTACTCTGCGGATCAGTACTGGATCGGTAAAGGACAGGGCGATCTGGCCAAAGGGAGAGCGATCTGTCTGCGCGTGTCGGAGCTGTCGGCTCGGACGGATCTGGCCAAGCAGATTCGTGTGTTGGTCAAAGAACATCTTATCGACCGTGTCCGTGAACGGTCTGGGCGTGAGACCGAGCAGGATATTGAACTGACTCGCGAAGAAATCGTTCAAGAGTATTTACAGGATGTGAAGATTGTCGACCGACGGATTGATGAGGAGAATAAGATTTGTACGGCCACTGCTGTGATGTTGAAACGTCAAGTACTGCCGAAGCTTCCTGGCCCAACGCCAAGCCCCTCTGATCCCCATCAGTAACGTATTGCCATCATATAGGTTGAGTTGCAGTCCTGCATCCAGATCGGATATGTAACCTGTCATGCCGACTGAAAATAATTTTCAACACGATGAGCTGTCACGGAAGAACCCTGGTCAGCGTTTGCGTATCGCCGATCTGACGGACGTCGTTCCTCCGGATTCTCCCCGATGGGGCGAGGCGATGGCACAGCATGGGACGAACCTGTCTCAAGCCGGTGTCGCAAGCGTGGTTTTTCTCCATGGCTCGATCCATGGGACCGATCTTTTTGGCATGCAGCGGTTGGATGAGGCCGGTGGATTGAAGCGGGGCTATTCACGAGGTGTGTCGGGGGTCGATGCCGTACTCGCGGCGATGCGCGAGGAAAGCAACGGGATTCCCCTCCTGCCGGGAGGACTCAAGCCACCGTTGGTCAACGATGATGCTACGAAAACCCTTCTGGATGAGCAGATCGGTGACGCGGGAAACTTCACTGAGGCCTACGTTCAATCATTCAAGAACGCCATCAACAAGAATCTGTCTCAGCCCATCTCATGCCACAGGCTGCTTTGGTCATGCGAACACCACCATCTGGGGCGGGCTCTCGGCGCTGTGTCCCTGCTCGCAGAACTCCACAATTTCTGTAAACAGCAACGGTTGGGAAAAGGGCATCGAATTCTTGTCCAAGCGCATGGACAAGCGGGACTGGTTCTGGCGCTTGTGTCGAATCTCCTTTGTCCAAGCCCGATCACGGGACGACCCAAACTACTCAGTATTCTGGGCAGCTATGCGCAGCAGACAAACCAGCCGGCACTCGTCGAGACGGTGACACGTATCGAATCTCTACTCGCGACAATGGCACTCCTCAATGGTGCCGCACTCGACATCGTCACCTTTGGCACACCGGTCCGCTACGGATGGGATACCTCTGGGATTGGGAAGCTCCTACACATCGTCAATCACCGCAATTTGCGGACGGATGGGAAAAATTGGCTGGCCAAGATGGAACTGCCTCAAGTCACCATGGAGATGCCTATTGCCTGGGGTGGGGACTACGTTCAAGAATTGGCAGTGGCCGGCAGTGATGCTGTGGCAACAACGGAACCAGCTAAGACTGTGAACAAAATGGTCTGGGAGATAGTGGAGCCTTATGATGGATTTGAACGGTGGCTGGAATGTGCGAGGCGGGCCGTGCGGTTTCCCAGCGAAGGCCGCTGTATGCTCGTCGATTACAAAGACAGCACCGGTTCAACGAATCCGCGTGACCATTACTTTGGTCACGCGGTGTATACACGTCGGCACGCGTTACTCTTCAATACGGCACAGATTGATCAGACTTTCTACAACTCTTAACGGTCTTCCGTGGTGCTGACAGCGCCTACGGGTTCGCTGCCCGTCGGCGCATTGTGCGAATCGAGATTGAACGCTGCCGGCAAGACTTCCTCAATCCGTTCCGCCAGGATGAAGGTCAGTTCGTCGCGTACTTCCTGCGGAACATCTTTCAGATCTTTCTCATTGGCCTTCGGCAGAATGATCCGCTTGATTCCGGCGCGATGGGCCGCCAAGACTTTTTCCTTAATCCCGCCTACGGGTAAGACGAGTCCACTCAAGCTAATTTCCCCCGTCATCGCCGTGTCGCTTCGCACGGCTCTGTTCTCATACGCGGAAGCCAAGGCGGTAGCCATGGTGATGCCAGCCGACGGACCGTCTTTTGGAATAGCCCCAGATGGGACATGGATGTGGACTCCGTTTCGCTTGAAGCGTGAGATATCCAACCCCATACTTTCAGCATGCGACCAGAGATAACTTCTTGCCGCACGCGCCGACTCTTGCATCACGTCGCCTAGTTGTCCCGTCAAGGTCAACTCATGGCCACCAGGGAGTAAGGTGGTTTCAATATAGAGCACATCCCCGCCGGTCGGCGTCCAGGCGAGACCAGTCGCGACGCCGGGAGGCAAATGTTTTCTTGCTTCTTCCGGCATAAACCGCTCGGATCCCAACCACTCGCTAAGCATGTCGGCCTGTATAGCGACAGGTTGGCGATTCTGGCCGTTCGGCAGATCAGCGAAGGTTAGGGCGACTTTTCTGGTCAACCGTCCCAGCATCTGTTCAAGTTGTCGTACGCCAGCTTCCCGTGTGTAGCGCGAGATTACAAGATTCAGCACGTCATCTGTGAGTACCGTCTGGCTTTCCTGAATGCCGGCTTCCGTTAGTCGCCTGGGCCAGAGATAACGACGAGCGATTTCGGCTTTCTCGCGCTCGCTATACCCCTGAAGGCGAATCACTTCCATCCGATCCAATAGGGGTTGGCTGATGGTATCGAGCGTGTTCGCCGTGGTGATGAAAAATACCTTGGAGAGATCGAAGGGAAGATCTAAATAGTGATCGCGGAACGTATGATTCTGTGCTGGGTCTAGAACCTCGAGTAGCGCAGCCGCAGGGTCGCCTCGGAAATCGCGTCCCATCTTGTCGACCTCATCAAGCATCAAGACAGGGTTGTTGACCCCTGCCCGACGGATCGCCTGAATGATACGGCCGGGGAGCGAGCCGACATAGGTGCGGCGGTGGCCTCGCAATTCAGCCTCGTCATGGACGCCGCCCAGACTGAATCGCTCGAAGGTTCGGCTCATGGCCCTAGCAATCGATTGACCGAGGCTGGTCTTGCCGACACCAGGTGGTCCGACCAGACAAAGAATCGGGGCCTTGGCCTTTGGGTTGAGCTTCAAAACCGCCAAATGTTCGACGATCCGTTCCTTAACTTCCTTGATGCCGTAGTGATCTTCCTCCAGCACTTCACGGACCGTAGAGAGATCAAGGTGCCCCTCAGAAGCTTTTCTCCAGGGGAGTTCGAGGACCAGCTCAAGGTAAGTCCGAAGGACCTGGTGATCCGGTGAGGTTGGTGGTACTTTGCCTAATCGGGTGACTTCTCGCTCGACTTCTTTGCGGATATGATCAGGGAGATCTGCTTCCGCGATTTGTCGCTTGAGGCGAGCCACTTCATTCTCATCACTCTCGCCTTCACCGAGTTCCTCCTGGATGGCCTTCAATTGTTCTCGCAAGACGTACTCGCGCTGGGTTTTCCCGATTTTTGTCTGTGCATCTCGGGTGATTTTTTCCCGAAGTTGCAAGATTTGGATTTCTTTCGACAGAGCGGCATAGAGAGTGCGGAGGAGGTCGAGAGTCGATGCAGACTCAAGCAAACGCTGTTCCTCCACTACATTGAGATTCACCAGAGAAGCGATACGATAGGCCAGCGCGACAGAGTCATTTTCATTGCTCAATATCGTCCCGACTTCTTGAATGGCAGGAGCTTGGATCAGTCTGGGCAACTCGGACACAAGTTCTTGAATGGCTCGGTGAAGGGCTTGCACCTCCGCTCCCTCGTCCGACGGACGCTCAAGAGTCCGAACGCGTACGGTGGAGTAAGAAGCTGATGGTTCCTCTTTTAAGAGGACGACGCGATCCAGGCCTTGAACGAGGGCGTGGATCGTTCCCTCTGAGGCTTGACCGATTTGTTTGATGATGGCTTTTGTCCCGATGGAGTACAGATCAGCCAACTCGGGCTCTTCGGTCTGGGGATCTCGTTGCGCCACGACGACGATCGTCTTTTCCTCCGTCTTCATCGCGGCATTGACAGCGGCGACAGATCGTTCACGCCCAATCGTCAGCGGCATCATGATTCCGGGAAACAGAACCGTGCGTTTGACAGGGAGTATCGGCAGTATCGATAAGACATTCTCTTCCATGGATAACCATCCTTGCTGAACGTTCAGGGCATTATATCAACCCAATAGGTTGCTCTGCATAGAAGTCAAGGGGATGGAAGTATTGCATGTCGATAACTTGTTGAAAGCTAACCGCTTTGCCGTACTTCTTAAGTAGGAGACTGAATGGCATCGGCTCAGATCTACGCCAGGCGGGGTGTTTGTCCTTTAGAACAATGGGCAGTTGTCGGTGTGATGGAGGTGCGGTACCGACGTGCAAAGCCTGAGCGATTGTGTTATCCATGCACTATCAGTGCAGTCGTGTTGTCAGCGATTCGTTCTTGGCAGATATAGTTTGGGGGCCCATCGGCCATGAACTATTGCAGTCATTGTGGCGCGACCGTTACACACAAAGTTCCACTGGGTGATAATCTTCCCAGGCATGTGTGTAACGAGTGTGAGCACATTCATTATCATAACCCCAAGATTGTCGCGGGCTGTATTCCAGAATGGGACGGCCAAGTCCTCCTCTGCCGTCGTGCGATTGAGCCACGTCTTGGACTCTGGACGTTCCCTGCGGGATTTATGGAGTTGGGCGAAAGTACTGAACAGGCGGCAGTGCGTGAGACGATGGAGGAGGCGCAGGCTGATGTCACGATTACCGGACTCTACGCCGTGCTCAGTCTACCTCATATCGGACAGGTCTATCTCGTGTTTCGGGGACGGATGAAGGCACCAACTTTCATGGCGGGACCTGAAAGCTTGGATGTCAGGCTCTTCTCACACTCCACCATCCCTTGGGAGACCATGGCTTTCCCGGTGGTCGGCGAAGCTCTGAGGCGCTATGTTGCCGATGCGAAGAACGGGGAGTTCCCAGTCTACCTCGCCAGCCTGCCGGATCAACCTGCGTTTTAGTAAGCCGCGAAAAATCTCTTGGATGTTCTGTTCCCTGGTGTGGCGCGGTCCTATGCCTATTTCGCGGTATCCTTATTCCAGTAGGTACTCCAACCATTCCGGCTCTTTTTTTCGGTCGGCCCGTAACTCCACACCAAACCATCGCCCGTTTACCCAAGAGACGGTAGCCTGGGGAATGCAGAGCGGACTCTCCTGATCCGGCAGTTCTAGGAACAGGCCAAGCTCCATGCCGACCTTGACCTGTTGATTTCCTTGGATCCGGAATCCATATCGGCTCAAGTCGGTGATGGTGCCGTGGCCGATGATGATGTCAGCTCCTTCGGAGCCGGAGTATCGTACTTTAAACGTTCCTCCTATGCGAGGCTCTCGTCGGCGGTCGGAGTCGAGACGAACGGCTTCTTGCTTGGCTTTTGCTGAGGACTTCCACCACTTCACAGCTCTCTCCCAGCCTAAGTTACATTAATGATTCGGCAATCTGCTGACACAACTTGAGAGAAATGAGGAGGAATTGATTCACACTTCTTCATCAGGAATGGGGTAGGCCAACTTCATTGTGTCTAAGACGAAACCCAACTCCTTCACCAGTAGGTCTTCGTTGATAAGAATCTCGCAGGAACACCGGTGCGGAGACGATGTCCGCGAGGAGCGTGTCAGAGAGAAACAGTCACTTCTTTGGTAGCTCGCCTTTCGGTACGATCAGGGCCTGTCCTGCTGTGAAGGAGAGCTGTTCCACCATTTGTTTGAGGCGTCCTTGGTCTGAGGTGTCAATAGTTACAAATTCGACGCCAATACCTTGAGACCCGGACCATCGAACCGTTCCCTTGCTGATATGGATTGGGGTGGCATCTGCTTCCATCTGGATGAACAGTTCTACCTGCATGCCGGTGAAGGGACGAAGGGTACTTTCCAACCGGCATCCTTTGAGGGAAAGGTCTTTCACCACGGCGTTGTATCGCAATTTATCCCGTTGCACTAGCGTGCTGGGAGCTGAAACCGGGAATCGCGGAAACTTCCGAACAACCATCTCGTATCCCTTTGATTTAGGTCTTGCCGTCTGCCAATGAGTGGGCTCGAGAAGTATATGAGTCCCCTTATCGGGCGGATATGAATCGGTCTCGATCGTACCCTACAGAGCAGGCTATGTGGTGAGGGCGTCGTTGTCAATGAAAAGCCCGATCTAAACAGTAGTGAAGCAAGCGGGAGCTGTAGAGGTTTCTCCGGCGCTGTCGTCGGCTGACATTACCATCGGTAGCCCCAATAGCCAAAGTGCCGGTGTCCCCAATAAGGGCCGTAGTACGGCGAGGCGTAGAACCCAGTGCCTCCAAAATGGAGGCCTAAGCCGAGTCCAAGGGCCGGTGCTAGGGCGTAGCTATAAGGATAGCCATATGAAAATGGAGCGACGCTGGTCGTGGGGCGCTCAGCAAGCTGTCGTTGCAAATTAGTCGTTGCTGCAGATTGCCGGTCCAGCTGTTCCTTGAGTTGGCCGACGGTACTTTGCTGGGCCTGGAGTTTCCCTTCCAGCTCGGAGATTTTCTTTTGTTGCGCTTCCATGAAGGCATTTACACAGCGAGTCTGTGCGTCTGTCGTATAGTTTGAACATTCCCACGGTACTTGGAGGGTTTCTGCTCCGGATGGAAAGGGGGTGAGAACACAAGTCAAACTTCCAGCGAAGGCTGAAGCTCGTATCCATTGATTTCGGAAGGTCTCCCAGCTCATGGCCGCCCTCCTGTGCTTTTGGTTAGAGCGTACCATGCGAAATTCACTTTGAACAGACGGTCTCCGTTGATTGTGAGGCGCCGATCGATACGGCTGCGATCAAATGGCCTGTTTGATTTTTGTGGAACGGGACTCCTACAATGCCACCGGTTATGTGAGTGTGAGCAAGCGTGAGTAGAGGTTCGGCACATGCCAGGTCGACGCCCTTCCAATAAGAAAAAACCACGCAAGGCAACGCTTCCCGATCTTTCTGCAAAGCGGCGGTTTCAGCAGCGGCTCTTGAAATGGTATGGAGAGCATGGTCGGGATTTGCCTTGGCGAAAAACATCGGATCCCTATCACATTCTTGTATCCGAAGTGATGTTGCAGCAGACGCAAGTTGATCGAGTCATCCCCAAATACCAGGAGTTTCTCAAGCGCTATCCGAGCTTTGAAGATTTGGCGGAGGCGCCGGTGGCTGATGTGAAGAAGACGTGGTATCCGCTGGGATACAACGTTCGCCCGGAACGGTTGCACGGGATTGCTTGTGAAACGGTGGAACGGTATGGGGGGAAGCTTCCCAGTGATGCGGAGGAGTTGCTTTCGTTCAAAGGGATCGGACGGTATACCGCCGGAGCGATTCGCTCGTTTGCGTTCAATGAAGATGCCCCTATTCTGGACACGAATGTGATACGGGTCCTACACAGGGTGTTTGTCGCCGAAGGGGACCCGAAAGCGCAGAAGACGATGCTATGGGAATTGTCGGAAGTCCTGATTCCTCCGAGGAAAGGGTACGACTTCAATCAGGCGATCATGGATTTTGGCGCGATGGTCTGTACGGCGCGCGATCCGTACTGCCTGCTCTGTCCGATGAAGTCATTTTGCAAGACCTATCCATTCAGCCCAATGGAACGGAGACGGTCGTAGAGTGTCTATGCAGGTCATAGAGGTGGCAGCCGGCCTGATCAAACGGAGTAATCGCTATTTGATCGCCCGTCGGAAGGCTGGTGTTCATCTCGCCGGATTCTGGGAATTCCCCGGCGGTAAACGGGAAGCAGGTGAATCATTTGCGGACTGTTTGCAGCGAGAGCTATGGGAGGAGCTCAACATTCGGATCGATTCTCCCATTGCATATCAAATCGTTCGTCATGAGTATTCCGACAAGGTTGTGGAGCTTCACTTCTTTCACTGCGCGATCGAACAGGGAGAGCCGGTCCCTCTGGGATGTGAAGAGATTCGATGGGTATTTCCTGAGGAGCTGACGAAGTTTACGTTCCCCCCTGCTGATTACGCCGTGATTCAGTCGTTGCAGCGTGAAACCTCTGGAGTGTCGCGATGAAGGTTGTACTCGATATCGAAACGGTCCAAGCGCCTCGTGAGGAGTGGGCTCGTCTTGTGGGGAAGCCGACAGAATGTCAGGGCCCTGTTTCCGATGAACCTGGCTACGATCTCTTTACGGTGAGTGCGGTGGAGGAAGCGCGTCGTGCGGACGACGAGGCTTACGCAAAATCAGCGTTCGATGGGACGTTCAGTCGCATCGTTTGCATCGGCCTGCTGGAATTTTCTGATCAGATGGAGGCGCGCAGCGCCATTGCCTGGTATGGGGTGAATGAACGCGAGTTGCTGCGGCAATTTTGGGCCAGGTTGGCTCAAGACAGGCCGACGTTGTACATCACGCACAACGGGCTGGGGTTTGACCTTCCCTTTATCAAGAAGCGATCAATCATCAATCAGGTGAAGCCCAGTGTCGAAATCAATCTGGCCAAATTTCGGACGGAGCCGGTGTATGACACGATGGCCATTTGGAGCAATTGGGATACGAGAGGCTGGGTCAAGCTCGATGTATTGGCCCGAGCATTACAAGTCGATACGAAGTCAGGGAGTGGGGAGCAGGTCGCCGAAATGTGGGAGAAGCGGCAGGGGCGTGAGCTGGCTCAGTACTGCTTACAAGATACCTATGTGACGTATGCCTGTTACAGCCGCATGAATTTTCGCCAGCCGCTCTCCAGAGAAGTCATTCTGATGCAACCGGAATTGTGCGACATCGGCTGAATCAATTGGTCTTCAGCGCGTCCGGCGCGCTTCCGCCGTTTTCTTCTTCGGAGCTGACGGGGCTGAGGCCTTACTGGCCTTCAAGGCTTTGATTTCGTCTGTCCGCTGCCGGAGTTCCTTCTTTACCAGCGTGGCTTCTTTCTTGAGCGTCGCGATTTCAGAATCTTTCAGTTTGTTCGCCTCTCGCGCTGCTCGGAGTTCGTCCAGTTTTCTATTGAGCAATTCATCGATGCTCAATTGGAGTGCGTCTGTTTCGGTCCTAATAGGGGCTGAGGTTCCTGAAGGATCAAGAAGGGCTTCGTCGTCCCGTGACAAAGCGGCGTCTGCGACTTGGGTACTCGACACCGATAAGGCAGTGTCTTTGGGGGCATCGGCTACGATAGCCGACCCCGGCGTCGAAGCCTTAGCAACCGCCTGGTAGTCGATCACCAGGGTCATGGCTCCCTTTCCCATCGCCACAAAGGAAGGGGCCTTTTCGATACGAGCGGCAGTTGGAAGAGCGTATCTCTGCCGCTTGTTCGCTTGAGCAGAAGCAATCGTCAGATAGAGGGACCCCTTCTGCACATAGAGGGTGCCCGCTGTGGGTTCAGCGCCTGACCCTGCCGATGAAAACACCTTGAAACCGACAATCTGCTCCGGTTTCGCTTCTGATAGACCTTGGGCTAGCAGGGGAGCAAGAAACTCGGCGTCTTCATCGCTGAATACTCTCATCGGCTTGCTGCCACTGGCGGGCATGTTGGATAACGGTTTGATGGCGTCCTCGGTTACCACTCCCTTGACGACTGTGCGGATGGTCGTCTGGTCGATCGTCGCAGGATGGCTCGCCTCAAACGACCAATCGGCGATGTCCTTGAGATAGACGGATCCCTTCGTGGTTTTCGCAACTTTTGATTCTCCCGAGAGGGTTGAGCATCCGGTCATGATCAAGTTGAGGGCCAAAAAGGCGCCGGCATACTGGGCAACGCGGAGGCTCAACCGTGCATCCATAAGAGGTCTCCTTCTAGTTGTACTACTCGCAAGAAGTATCATGACTCTGGGATGAGGCCCAGGAGTTTTCGTTTTTCTGAATGTCCTGCTACCAAATGCCGAGACCCATAAGCACTATACCTATGGCCAACCAACCGACTACACCGACAGAAATGATTGCCTCGAGCGTGATGCGGGAATTGGATTGGTTGGGATTGGGTTTTGATTCAGCGTCTGTGGGTTTCATGACGTGCGGAACTCCCTCTGATCATTTATTGGGGCGGACGTGGAAGATTCAGCAAGGTCCATGCCTTCTTGGTGTTTGATGTAGACGTGTTGGGCGGTTGGTGGTCAGGTGAGATCTGTCTCTTATGGAGAGGTGCAGTCGAACAGAACGCTTAAAGAACCTCCCTGAGGGATTGCCATGAATCCACACGGAAAGTCATGGAGTTAGAACGGGATCACTCGTTAAGTAGGAAGGAGAGGGAGGGAAAGCCCTGCGTGGGGAAACGATTCCAAGGATGGCGAATGCGAGAAGGACCGGAGCAACGGGGAAAAAACTTGTCAGAAAACCATCGGGAATGCTGTCAGAAAATGTTCATTGTGATCGGTCGGTGTACATAATCGGACGTGCGGATAATTCGGCAACTTGGTTGTCGCTGCCCTGTACCGTACCAGACGTTAATCTCCGTACAACGTTGCAGCAGAGGCGTCAAAGATGTGTTTAGTCAGCAGTGTTCCTGGCTTGGAGTGGCCGGTGTGTTTGTCCCAAACGACCGTGATGTTTCCGTCGGTTTTCCCCATGCCCTGTGTTGAGGACTTGGTTGCGTCGCCTTCGATCAAGATCTTTACGGTTTTCCCGATGTAGCGACGGTTGCGCTCCGCAGTAATGGCCCGTTGAATCTCCATTAACTTGGCTACCCGCTGCCCCTTCAGCTGATCCGGCACATCGTCGATATACTTTCGTGCTGCGATCGTATTCTTCCGCTCCGAGTACTTGAAGATATAGGCAGAGTCGAGTTGGGCTTGTTCCACCAGGCGAACGGTGGCCTGGAAGTCTTCATCAGTTTCAGAACAGAACCCGCAGATGATATCCGTGGTCAGGACGACATCGGGGATGATGGCTCGGATGTGTTCTGCCAAGGATAGATATTCAGCACCGGTATAGGTGCGCCCCATCATGTCGAGGATCCGATCGCTCCCTGACTGAAGCGGGAGGTGAACATGCTTGCAGATTTTAGGATGTGTGGCGATGGCTTCGATCAAGGTCTGAGGAAAGTCTTTGGGGTGTGGCGAAGTAAACCGGACTCGCTCAATGCCAGGCTGGTCTGCGACGGCGCCGATGAGCTTGGCAAAGTCCCATTCCTCATGGCGGTAGGAATTTACATTTTGGCCGAGCAAGGTGATCTGTTTGAACCCACGGGTTGCGGCATCACGAGCTTCGAGTAGAATGGATTCTGGATCACGCGATCGTTCACGTCCCCGAGTATAGGGAACGACACAGAAGGAGCAAAAATTATCGCAGCCTCGCATGACGGTGATCCAGGCATTGACCCCGTCGTCGCGGTCCGGGAGGATTCCTTCATATGTCTCATATTCGGAAAGGTCGAGCGCAAACCCCTTCCGAGCGAGTCCCTGTTCTTGGGCGTCAAGCGCAGTCATCAACAACGTGGGGAGTTGTCGGTACGAATCCGGCCCGGCCAAGACGTCAATGAGCGGTTCCTTTTGGGCCAGCTCGCTTTTGAGATTCTGAGCCATGCACCCAAGCACGCCGACGACCAGCGGGCGTTGCTTTTTTACCGCCCTGAGTTCGGAAAGATGGAGGTAGATCTTTTTGTGCGCATTCTCCCTGATCGCGCAGGTGTTGACTAAGACTACATCCGCCCGTTCACGGTCCTCAGTGAAGACGAACCCTTCCTGCTTCAGCATCGCACGAACGAGCTCGCTGTCGGACTCGTTCATCTGACAACCGAACGTCTCGATATGAACACGAGGAAGAGTTTTCATGCTCATAGCAGTGCCATAGTAGAGGGCATCGCTTGGGCCGAAGCGATGTGGCCGAATCCGTGACGGTCCGTTGCAGCAGTAATGGTCACGGGCATGATCTGATTCTGAAGATCACCAGCGTCTGTCACTGCTACTCGTGTAAAGTTGGGGGTGGTGCCGAACTGATGGGCGCCGCGGGTTCCGGCTTCAAATAGGACCGAAACCGTTTTTCCAATCTGTTTGTTGTGAAAGGCAAGCCGCTTGGTACGATCCAGTTCCAACAGCAGCTCGGTGCGTTTCTTCACCAAGGCTGACGGGACCCGCTGTTTCAGACGAGTGGCTGCCGTGCCAGGTCTCGCGGAGTAGGGGAAGACATGCAGATAGGAAAACGGAAGATCCGCTGCGATCGCCAAGGTATTTTGGAACGCCATCTCAGTCTCTCCAGGAAATCCTACCATCAGATCTGTTCCAAGGCCGAGGTCGGGAATCTTGGCGAATGCCCTATCAATTAATGCCCTGTATTCCTTGATAGTGTGGCGACGGTTCATGGCCTGCAAGATCTCGTCGTCTCCGCTTTGCAGAGGGATGTGCAGATAGGGGCAGAATTTTTTGGACGAGGCGAGGAGGTCGAGCGATTCGTCGGTGACGGTCGTGGGTTCGATCGACGAAATGCGGATTCGTTCAAGGTCCGTAATTTGGTCGAGGCGGCGAAGCATCGTACAAAAGTCAACGCCCTGCTGCTTGTATTGGCCGATATTTACCCCCGTCAGCACAATCTCCTTATAGCCCCCGGCCGTTAAACTCCGTACTTCGCTCAGCATATCGTCAAGCTTCCTGCTGCGTTCATGCCCCCGTGCGAATGGAATGATACAGAAGCTACACATGGCACTGCAGCCATCTTGTATCTTGAGTAAGGCACGAGTCGAGTCAGTCTCGGCGAAATAGGGCAGCTCAAAGTCTGCGCGCGAGATCGTCTTCGTGTGGTGAACCTCTGCGGTTGGCCGTTTTTGAAGCTCATGGGGGGGAGGAAGGTACGCCGGCAGGTCCATCTTAAACTGCTGGCCGACAATGAGATCGATCCCGGATTGTTGCGTGAGGCTCTCCATGCCCGTCTGGGCATAACAGCCGGTTACGGCGATGAAGGCATGGGGAGAGTGTTTCAGTGTTTTGCGGATCAGGTAGCGCGAGGTACGTTCGGCGTCCTCCGTCACAGAACAGGTATTGAGGATCAGTACATCCGTCGGTTGGCCGAACTCGACGAGCTCAAACCCCTTTCGCCTGAGTCCTTCTCCAAGGATCGAGGTTTCGGCTTGATTCAGCCGGCAGCCGAGCGTATGTAGAGAGGCGCGGGTTGTTGTCATAGGACCGGCATTATAGGGGGGGCATGCGTAATCCGGCAAGGTTGTCTCGCCACCGATTCAGCTCCTTCCAGTGCCTTCTGGTGGCTGAACAGAGGAAACAAGCTCGTCCAGTCTTGGTGTGATGAATGGTGCGACTGTTTGCCATTCTGTCTGTTTCGTTCTGGCTTTTCGCGGGCCCTCCTGCGGCAGGATGGGGGAAGGATACCCTCCCGGCTGAACCTGATCTGAACTCTCGCATCGATGAGCTTTATGATCATGAGGCCCGCCTGTTCATTCTTCTCTATTCCCTAAAAGGCAACGGTCAGATCGATTATGTAACGGGTCGACTGGTTCAGGAGTATTCGCGCAGCAGCTACGGCAATCCTGTCTACCAGACAGAAGTCCAGCCGCTGTTCTATTGGTGGAATCACACCATGTGGAGCGACCCCGAACAGGACGGCGTCAACGGCAATGAACGGGTCTACCAAGAAAATACCGAGTTTGATCTCTCACGGTATAAACCCTGTCTGTTCAACGGACAGCCCTGTTGATTTCAATGCCAACCGGATAGTGCTGCGTTTCAAAAGTTCTTATCAGAGTCCGTTCACCCTGAGTTTGTCGAAGGGCGCGTGTTTTGTGATTCTACTGAGGCACAGTGAGCGGCGATGGTATTCTGCATTCCACTGAGGGTGTATTTCCTGCACAGAGATCAGTCCAATTCATTCCATGCTCATATAGGTACGTTCCCGTGACACAGGGCTCATCCAATTTCGGCGCACTATTGAATCGACGCCTCATCGTGATGCTCCCTCTGGGGTTTCTATCCGGGCTTCCGCTCGCACTCACGTCCGGGACCTTGCAGGCTTGGCTCACGGTAGAGGGAGTCGACCTCAAGACGATCGGCATTTTCACGCTGGTCGGACTGCCCTATACGCTGAAGTTTCTCTGGGCGCCGGTGATGGATCGCGTGGTGCCGCCATGGCTGGGGCGGCGCCGCGGCTGGATGGTCCTCACACAGCTCTGTGTGGCCATTGCTCTCGGGCTTATGGCCTTGACCAACCCTAAGCTTCACCCGGGATGGCTCGCGGCCTATGCCGTACTCGTCGCATTCCTGGCCGCGTCGCTGGACATCGTCTTCGATGCCTATCGTACGGACACACTTCAGTCCCATGAGCGTGGATTGGGCGCGGCTGTGTGGGTAAATGGCTATCGAATCGCCCTCTTGGCGTCAGGTGCCGGCGCTCTGGCGCTCGCTGATCATGTCGGGTGGCAGATGACCTACCTGGCGATGGCCACCCTCATGGTCGTCGGGGTGATTGTTGTCTTGGTCAGTCCTGATCCGATGGCCGTGGCCACTGCTCCTAAGAGTCTGAAGGAGGCTGTCGGTGCCCCGCTGGTGGAGTTTTTTTCTCGACCAACAGCGCTGGGATTCTTGGCGGTGATCGTCTTCTACAAACTGGGAGATGCCTTTGCGTCCGCACTGCAGACGGCCTTTCTAATCGGAGGATTGGGGTTTTCTGCGACTGAGGTCGGCGCCGCAAAGGGGCTTGGGATTGTTGCAACCTTGGTCGGTGCCTTTATCGGCGGACTCTTGATGACAAAGTCCGGACTGGTCCGGTCGTTGTTGATCTTCGGTGTCTTGCAGGCTGTGTCGAACTTGGGCTTTGTCGTGTTGGCTTTGATGGGGAAACATGCCGGTGCGCTGACGGCGGCGGTCGTGATCGAGAATGTGACGGGCGGGATGGGCACAGCGGCGTTTGTCGCATTGGTCATGTCACTCTGTGATGCCCGATACACGGCGACACAGTTCGCGCTGCTGTCCTCGCTCGAAGCGCTGGGCCGGGTATTTGTCGGGCGTCCTTCTGCGGATCTCGTTGAAGTGATGGGATGGGCGCAATTCTATGCGCTGACAGCCGTAGCAGCCTTACCTGGTCTCTGGGCCGTCTGGCGAATCCGTCGTTCCATTGAGCCGGAACAGAATACTACCGTACAGCCTACTGTTATGGAGTCGGCAGCTTCACCAATTTCTAAGTGACCACCGCAATTGCGAGTGGATTAGCTGGTTTGTTAGCGGGCTCTAGAGCGTGGAAAGAAAATCTTACATTGAGCATTTACCAGATGACATTAAAGCAAAGGCCCACTACTCGTCTGGAGGAGAAGCTGCATGGCCTCGAGAGGAGGCTCTCGCTGTTATTACCTTTCTTTGTGGTTTTGACTACGCTGTCCTTGGAGGAGAAGTTTGGCTTCCAACTTCCCCTGGGCCTACCATTCCTTCGCCGTACATTTACAGCTGGGAAGTGAACCCACAGCAGAGCAGCGAAAGCTGGAGAGCCTTTGTCGATAGAGCAGCGAGTGAGAGCAAAAAGTATGTTTTGGAGTTTCAATGGGATTCAGCCGAGAAGACAAGCGCACTTGCTATTCCCTTCTTTAACCTAACCGTAGTGTCGAAAAGTGAATATCAAGACTGTGCGTGAAGAAATTCGGGACGGGCTGGATGCCTAATTGATCAATGTCTAAGACGACAGCCGCCGTTGTAGAAAGAGCACGAAGATCATGAGCGTGGGAAGCGGAGCGAGGATGAACGGCACCAACCAGAGCCAGACGTTTTTGCCGCGGACGCGCGCTTGGTCAAACATCCAGACAAAGAGCCAGATGAGCAGGCAGGCATAGTTTAAGATGATCCATTGCGTGGTGTGAGTCTTGAGGGCGCTCGTGGCTTCTGACGGACCTTGAAAAAGGAAGATTCCCAACAGCAGTACGAATGCGCCTAGCAGGCCTCCGATAAGCTTTTTGCTCCAGACGAACATAGCTCCTCCAGACTGGATAAGACGATGTATGCTGAATCTGGGCTAACCTAATCGGCCCGATAATTGTTTGTCAAACAGAGCTGGTTTCTCAGAACGTCATGAGTCTCTTTCGCTTAGGCGTGCTCGTCGTTACCCTCGCCGGAGCCGTCGGTCTGGTATGGTCGAACCCGACCATGGAGGACTATTTGCGTTTTGTGGAACAGGAATTGGGGAAAGCGATAGACCGAATGGATCAGGGCACATCGTCTCGGGAGCAACAGTTTATTCGGCAGGTATTCCAGTCACAGAGTCGAAAGCTTCTCGAGTCAATCGTTCGGCCGAATACGGCGCGACACAATTGGGGACTCGTCAGTCAGTATGACACACAGGTGGCAGGTACGAACGTTGTGGTGCTTGGGATCGGTGGTCGATTCATCCCTCTTCGGGGTGTTGAAGAGGCTACGTTAAAAATCGGCCGAATGGCCTTTTAGTGATAAAAAATGGCTGGGGTCATCTGCTGTGTGGCTGTTTTGAGCAAGTTTTCTGTGGATAACCTCGTTCCTACGTCATCAAAATAGGCTCTGCAACTCGCGTCTCGGCTATTCACAGCCTGTCCCCTCATTTCCCAAACATCCACAATACTTGGTGTTGACAAAAAAACATGCTAGCTATATGTAGAGTCGTCGCTTGAAATTAGACGAGATCACATACCTGATGGCTCCTAACCAACGCATCGTCATAACCCTTTTCCTCTCCTAGGAGGGCTACCTGTGAGAATTGATCGGAAATTTACCCGTCGTGGAGTGAGTCCATATGAGGGGTTGGCGTTCGTCAAACGATCGTCCGAGATTCGGAACCCGGACGGATCGACGGTCTTCAAACTTGAGAATATCGATATTCCTGAACCCTGGTCTCAGCTGGCGGTCGACATTTTGGCGCAAAAGTACTTCCGGAAGGCCGGCGTTCCGCAGTGCGATCAGAACGGCGAGCCGATGGCCGATGCCGACGGCAAGCCGGTGCTGGGCGGCGAGCGGGATGCCCGACAGGTCTTTGAGCGCATGGCCGGGTGCTGGACCCATTGGGGCAGGGCCTATGGATATTTCAAGACACCGGAAGACGCAGAGTCCTTTCATGATGAGATGTGCTACATGCTGGCGTACCAGATGGCTGCGCCGAACTCCCCCCAGTGGTTCAATACCGGCCTGCATTATGCCTATGGATTATCGGGACCGGCCCAGGGGCACTATTACGTCGATCCGAAAACGCAAGAAGTGGTGAAGGCGACGAATGCGTTCGAGCATCCACAGCCGCATGCCTGTTTCATTCAATCGATCGAGGATGATCTGGTGAATGAAAACGGCATCATGGATCTGTGGGTTCGAGAGGCGCGATTGTTTAAGTATGGCTCAGGAACCGGAACAAATTTTTCGAGACTGCGCGGCGATGGCGAAGGACTGTCCGGTGGAGGGCGGTCTTCCGGGCTCATGTCCTTCCTGAAGATCGGTGATCGAGCGGCCGGAGCGATCAAATCCGGAGGAACGACGCGCCGTGCCGCCAAAATGGTCTGTTTGGATTTGGACCATCCTGACATCGAAGAATTCATCGATTGGAAAGTCATTGAAGAACAAAAAGTGGCGGCGATGGTGACGGGGTCGAAGATCTGTGCGCAGCGCCTCAATGCCGTCTTGAAGGCCTGTCATACCGTCGATGGGAACGGTGCGCTCCGGCTGGACCTCGATCGAAAGACGAATTCGGTCCTGCGCGAGGCGCTGGCGTCAGCCCGCCGCGAGATGGTGCCGGAGGCCTATATCCAACGGATGTTTTCCTATGCGCAGCAGGGGTTCACACATTTTGTCTTTCACGAATACGATACCAATTGGGACGGGAAGGCCTATCAAACAGTCTCCGGCCAGAATTCGAACAACAGCGTCAGGATTCCAAACGAGTTTTTCGCCGCGCTCGAAGCCGATGCCGATTGGGAGCTGAAACGACGCACCAACGGCAAAGTTTGCAAGACCATCAAGGCCAGAGAGTTGTGGGATCGGATTGCGTGGGCCGCCTGGACCTGTGCCGATCCAGGGACGCAGTATGATACCACCATCAATGAATGGCACACGTGTCCGGAGGATGG
>NIUT01000109.1 GCA_002254365.1 Nitrospira sp. UW-LDO-01 | reverse complement strand
AGCCCCAACACAAGCTTGTCCAGCCTGGCCGTGGGCACTTTCACCACAAGACTCTTCTCCACCTGTTGGATCAATCGATACCTGAGATAGTCGCGCATCGCCGTGATGTTTTGCAGCGGCAGAGAATACCAGGAGACACGTGGATGGAGCTCTCGGACCTTCATCCGGAAAGCCAACTGATCTTCAGGCGTATCCGTATCCAGTTCAGGCGGTAGGAACAGGAGATCGCCAGTCATGGTAGCGGCAAACTGGAGTGCGTTTGCCGGGCTAGCTAGAGAAACCTCCAGTTCCAACTCACTCCGGCCAGCTCTGCTCACCAGATGAATATCCTCAATTCTCACCGATAGATCTTCATACCCTTTCGGCGGCTGAGTCGGGGTTATCACCAGCCCCTTGAGCAGCGACAGCAACTTGACCATGCCCTGATTCGAAATCCCGATCCCTAGGTCAGCTGCAGCATGTCCACCACCCTGTTGCTGAAGCTGATCTTGCAGCGCCAGGCTCTCATACACCGCCCGCTGATGGTCGACGATCAGTTGCCCTTCCCGGTCAGAACCACAGCCGAATAACAACATCACCCACAACATTAGAGGCAATGCGTGCTTACATCTCATAACCATTCTCAATGTGGTGATGACTGTTTCACCGACTGCACCCAGGACTCAGGTCTTGTTCAACTTTGGCAGATACTTGGAGCCGCACATTCATAGCGAGGGTCGGTATGGTGAGTCAATGCTCAACTTAGTACTCCCGGATAAGGAGTTCTGAGAAGAGGTATTCGGTGGAGTCGAAGTAGGAGCAACGCAACGATGTGTTTATACACGATTCATCGAACAGGCCATTGTGGTCGGCGCTCCCCAAGAATGATCCCACTAGCACGGTCTAGGAGGTTAACCATCCTCACCCGTGAATACCTCTTCTGACATCGTGGATTCGCCACCGTGAGAAACTGTTGATACGCAATACAAGATCCAGCTTCATATCTTACGCGAAAGTTAGACTGCAATCGCTAGCAAACATGTCTCACAAACGAGCAACCCGCCACCTTGAGGCCGCTCACCTGTGAATCGTGGTTCGAGTGGCAGCGCGCAGCCTGGGCAGACAGTCGACGTTCCCTCCTCGATGTCCTCTATCTGAAACCACCAAAGATAGCATCGTCGCCATTTACTGAGCTGCCTTGCGAGAGCAAGGCCCCGCCGATTCACGGGGCTTACCGGATCGCTCAACTGGTCAGCCGCCCAGTCTTCAAACTCGCCGGAGTCAAGCCACAACACATAGAATGCTTCATGGAACCTACGCCACGTTGCCACACTCTCAACAATAGCCGCATCCAGTCCTATTCGTTCCGGAGGCACCTCAAGGTTACAACGTGCACACGATAGCGGATTCGGACTGAAATGTGGCTGAAGCACAATGGACGTCGCCGAATCACAAACACAGATCTCGTTGTTAGGCGTCGCTGCCTTCGGACGGAGTCTCCGGTATGGATCAACCTCATCAGTCATGCATCCACCCGTCTAACTGGTACGTTTTGACCAGGATTTGTCGTGCTATTTCCCGACCGGCACATTCTCCGTTCGTTTCACAATCTCGATCGGCTGGAAGGCGGGGTCTTGCGATCCTTGGGATGATTCGGCTTCGACACGTTGGAGGAATGCGGCCGGACCAGTCAGCGGTGCGTAATTGAGCCCAACTTCAACATCGAAGGTCTTGGTATCTTTGGGTGTGGGGAAGGTAAAGGATTCCTCTCTCGTCTCTTCTGGTTTCAGCACCGTATCCTCAGCCACCTTGACTGCTTCAAAGTCGAAGATCGTCGGCTGTCCCTGCGCGTCCAGATACGTCCGACCATAGACCCGCTTGTCACTGAACACCGTTTTGAGGTTCTTGCCCTTGATCTCCAGATTCAATATCACTGAAGCCCAGGCCGGATGGGTCGCCGGCAAGTTGTGCGGAACGAGACTCTGTACCTTGACCGTCACCGTCGTATTGGCGCCATCGACTTTTGTCTGCACCGCTACCTTCGCCGCCTCCTGGCGAAGCTTGCCAAGACGTCCTGGGAAACTATGGTTTGCAACGGTCCGCTTCTTTTCCCCATTGGCTGATTCGCCTACTTGTTGCGGCATGTGGCAGGTCTGACATTCCTTGCCGGACTTCACAGCCCGGCTCTGATCCCAATTCCCCAGCAAGTCGTTGGCCTTCCCAAGATTCGCCGCTGACGGCACCGACTGGTGGCAGTTCAAGCAGAGATCAGATTTCTGGAACAGACTTGATTCCATCGACTGATGGGCCAGATTCTGCACAAAGTCTTTGTAGGGCCCATAGAGTGTTTTTCCACCGACGTCATACTTGGGCTCAGGAGGATGCTTCGCACGGTCCACGTGCTTGATCAAATGGCACTGACTGCAGGCCACACCGTCCAATGACGGATCGCCACTCTTCGTTTGATCCACAAACAGCTGGGCCTGCTCAGAGAACTCCCGAACATGCGGCGCATGGCATCGGAAACACAGCACCTGATCCTTTCCGCCAGGCGACTTCACATAGGCATCCAGTGCGGTACGGAACGCGGGAGAATGAATGGACTTAGCCAAGGGCGACGTTTCCCATTCTTCGTACACCCGCTCGTGACAGCGTTTACATTTATTGGAATGAGGGAAGGTCTTCTCGATCGCCGCCTGACCGGTTGCGTTCTGAGCAGAAACAGATGTGAAGCCACCATCTAGTAAAACCGCAGCGCAAATTACAACAACAGCAACGAGCCCGACCGCCACCATGACAGGTCGCGGTTTCATGATGACTGGTGCTCCCCCAGGATGTTCAAAAAAACCTTCCAGCAAGGCCGCAGCGAGCGAAGAGGCGAGGCGTACGCTTCGGTACGTTGAGCCTTTGAGCGACGCGAGAACACTGCTGGAGGTCTTTTTCAACATCCTGTTAGAAGAGTTGTTTAACACGATAGGTCAGAAAATGTCGTTGTGTGTACTCGTGAATGATCTTTTTCGCCTCCTCCCGCTCCGCATCCGTCGGGAGAGCGGCAAGGTATCTCTCCTGTACATCTCGTTCAGGGGTAGGAATCAGTGCATAGGTGAGCACTGCTTCAATCGACGAGGCAGCTGTCCCACTCGGAAGCGTGAAGGCAAAGGGCACTTTTCTCGTATTGCCACCCTTGATGAAGGGATCCGGAATGGGGCCACGGAGAAGCTTGTCGTAGGATAATCCAAACCGCTGCGTCTCCTCCGTCAAGGTCTGCCCCTTGGCATCCTTCGCCGTCACGGTCAGGAAGAACTGTTTCAGCACCGGATCGCCATCGGGAAAGATGTGCGGCAGACTACCGACCTTCACAAGACTTCTTCCTTCCACCGTCGTGCCGGTCTTTGTCACCTCCACATCAATTCGAGGCATCCATTCCGCCTGCACGTTCCGATTTTTGAGCATCGTTCCGGCCACAACGACGCCGCGAAACCAATGGCGGCCAATGGATCGGGTCATGGCACCGCGTCGCGACGTTGAACTCCCCGTAGAAGGCTCCATATGGCAATCCTGACAGATCGTGCCTTCCAGGATTTCTCCGGGCAGATTCTTTTGGGTGACATCTTTCACTTTGTCGAAATGACAGGAGGCGCAGAAACTGGCTTCTCGAAACTGCGTCGAGTGCACGGCAGTATGGACGAGATTCTCTTCCGGATTGGCATAGGGACCATAGAGCGTTCGTCCTGGCTGTAGGGTAAACGTCGGCGGCGAGCTCGCACTCTTGTCCATTCCTGCCATCAAGTGACAGGCCGCACAGCCGATCCCTTCTACCCCCGATTTTCCGCTCAAGACTTGCCCGACGATCTTTTCGGCATGTTCCGGGAACACCGTCACGGCAGGAGCATGGCACGACAAACATCGCCGCTGCTCATCCGCTGTTGGATTCGTCTCTTTCCAAAGACCGAGGACCGTTCGAAAAACCGGTGATGTCAACGAGGTCCCGTGCAAGAGCGCGGCATCCACACGACCAAAGGTCTTCAAATCAGGCGTCTGCTCCCGGACGCCCTTCCACTCTTCATAATGCCGTTCATGGCACTGCTTGCAGTCTTCTGAACGGATGAAGACCTTTTCAATGTCCGCCACCCAATCAACCGCGATCTGGTCATTTAGCTTTTGCGCGTCTGCTTGTCCCTGAGCCAGACTGCTCAGGGGACTGACAAATCCAACCAGCGATAGGAAACAGAGCGCCGCAATGCTCCATCGTGCGCTACCACTCTGTTTGTTGGCCTTACCTCTCACACCTTACCTTTGACTTTTTACCGACCAGCGTTAGTCTCGTCTACATCCGACGAAGTGAAAATTCACTCCCCATCCGACCGGATCGCCGGGATCCGCCGCCTCATACGTTCCAACTGTCACGTTACACTCGTTCATGGCCTTTTGGATGGCTCGGCCGAAATCCGCCATGGTTCGAATCTCCTGCTTATTGATCTCCTTGATGACGGACCGCACTTTGATCCCGGCATAGTCTGCGCGGGAATTCCCAATCACCTCGAAGACCGCAACCCCTTGCGGTTTTTGAAGATTGAGTTCTTTCTGAATTGCCTCATCGACGGCACCAACGACGATTCCAAACTCTTCACCCAGCTTCGATGCCTCCTCCTCCGTCATCTCACTGGAGTGCGTCTCAGCCTGTACCACCCAGACTGGGACGACGAGGAGCACCGCCAACAACACCACCCCCGGCAATCTCCCTCCGATCACACAACGCTCCTCTGAACCGGCTCCCGGCTCATCTTCATTCGCAGGATGCTCAAACAGACTATTCAGCGAGGCCGCAGGGAGTCCGGCGACTGAGGCGTACCCTCTGGGATACGCCGCAAGGAGATGGACGACCGAGAACAAAGCCAGCGGCCTTTTTCGCCATCCTGCTACAGCCCTGCGATGGGATCGATGCGCAGCTGAAACCAAGGCGCCACCGCCTTTTGTCCGTTTCGTTCTTTATTTTCTCCGTTCCAGACAGAGAATGACACGGTTTGGATTCGTCCAGGAACAAGTGTCGCTTCGTTCTCCTGCTCTTCGCTGAGGAGTGGACGTCGCATCAGGACGTGCCACACTCCATCTCTCCAAAACCCTTGGCCCTGCACTCGCCCCTGTTTGTCTTTCGTCGTTAAGGTGCTGAAACCGCCGCCGATGAGGTCTTCCACGGAAGACACTCGCCGTGGAATGACTTCGAACGTTCGCACGCCACCTTCTTTCTTCTCCGGAGCGCGCGCGGCACGACGATCGATATCGCTCTGCCAGTCCGCCTTCCAATGCCAAATATTGATGTAGTGATCCAACTGCCCCATGCAAAAGAACGCCGGGGCATCACCGAGAGGGAACCCGATCGCCACCCCGTCCCGGAAGGTCCCAGGAGTCAGCCGATCGTTCTTGGTGTTGTCCTGCCACTCCAACAAAAAAGCAATCTCGGTTCCATTGTGAACGGATCGCACGGTCAAGGCCCGGACCGTGGGCTCTGGCCAAACCGGCCTGGTAATGACTTGACCGCTGAGGGGGATCGTGATCGGTGAGGCCGTTTGCCAGACCGTATCATCGGCCGTCTTCGGCATCTCGCTTTGGATCAGGAACGATCGGATCGTCATCCCCTCAGAACTGACCAACGGAACCCCAAAGGCGCCGAGGACACTGGCAATGACAATCAGACTCGATAAGAATCCAAGCACATGAAACCGAACGTTACCGATGGACGTCGTTCGCACCGTGCTCTACTCCGAGAAGTAATCGCACTCACAATACCACAAACCTGATCGGGACACATGTGAGAAGACTGGAACGGGGAAGACTAGGAGAGCTTCAACCGTCGGATCTTGTTTTCTCCGCGTTCGCAGATATAGAGATGGCCCTGCGAGTCCAACGCCAAGCCGACAGGAGAATTCACCACCGCCTCGATACCAAGCAGACCGTCGCCGTGCTTCAACTGCCCGGCCGATTCCTTCGCGACAAATCGAGCTGCGCCGCAGCCACCGATGTTCTTGTCTTCGTAGCCGCTGTCCCCATTTCCCGCGACCGTCGTGATCACACCGGTCTTGCCGTCTACCTTCCGCACACGATGATTCATGGTGTCGGAAATGTAGAGATGGCCCTCTCGATCGAAGATCGCGGCTTCCGGAGCATGCAACATGGCTCGGACAGCCGGCTTATCATCACCGTCATATCCATACCGACAGACCCCTGCGACGGTCGAAATCACACCGGTCTGGGCGTCGATCTTCCTGACACGATTGCTTCCCTTGTCGACGATGTACACATCGCCCTTGCCGTTGACCGTAATCCCGACAATGTCGTAGAGCCTCGCTTCCATCGCAGGCTTTCCATCGTCCAAATACATCGACATATCGAGCCCGTCGGAACAGACCGGCATGAGCCATCCTTGATCATCGCTGAAATCAATCCCAATCGCATCACCGGAAAGCACCACGAGATTTCTGGCCACCAGCGGCTGTTCGCGCGCATCGTCCTCGGCCGTCCAAAATCCCGCGATCGTCGTCACCAGATCCGTGTGGGGGTCATACCGCCGAACCTTATGCGCCTGCGTGTCGGCAATGTACAACACATCATTCGGGCCGAATGCGATGGCTGCCGGCCAGGTCAGATTGACCTCGTGCGCTGGTCCGTCTCCGTTAAACCCATGCTGACCGGTCCCGACCACCGTCGTGATGATTCCCGTCTCATGATCGACTTTCCGAATCCGATTACTTCCAGAGTCACAGATGTAGAGATTGTTTTGGGAATCAAAGGCAACTCCCAGAGGCAGATAGAGGCCGGCCTCGCCACAGACTCCGTCATCGCCGCTGTAACAGGTTTCCCCAATCCCGGCGAAGTTGTGGAGCGTCCCTTCTTGGAGGTGGACACGTCGGATGCGATCCGACCCCGATTCCGCGAAATAGAACCACTGCTCCTCCCGATCGAGTGTTGCGTGATGAGGGAGCGGAATTCCCGCTTTCACTGCACGCTTGCCATCACCCGTGCTTCGGGCCTTCCCGTTACCAGCAAATGTCTCGATGTAGCCAGCGGCCAATCCGAGTTCGGTTTCCATAAGTACGACACTCTCTAGGGGACTGTTAAAAGATGATCTTGCCGATCACGCACTTTCGACTCTTGGCGCAGAACGTTCAAAAAGACCTTTGCTCTCACCCACCCCGAGCTGCTCAGGCAGCGCTAGCCCAGTGGTACGCTGAGCCTCTGAGCGAGGCGAGAACGCCGATGGAGGACTTTTTCAGCATCATATCCTGCTAGGCGCGAGGAGCAGGCTGCACCGTCGCCCCTGCAGGCTGATTCAACGGAGCACTCTGAGCCGGTGCGGCCGTGGCAACTTGAGGAGCAGCAGTCTGCTGCGCCGCTGCTTGGGCTTCGGCTTCGATGGCCTCTGCCTCATGGACGGACTTCTTAAAGCCCTTGATCGCCTTCCCCAGGCCTTCGCCTAACTGGGGAAGTTTCCCGGCGCCGAAGATGATCAACACGATCATGAGGATGAGGATCAGCTCGGTGAACCCTAGACTGCCGAACATAGGACACCTCTTCTAAAAAGGGGAGCCCCACGGCTTTACAGCCGTGGTCCCTTTGGTTTCTTCGGCGAAACTCGCCGAAGCTTGTCCTCCTTCGCCGAGGCTTGGGAGGACACTCGCTCGCATTCCTCCACAGCTTCATCCACCCTTCGTAGCAGGCTACTGCGAAGGACGAAGCAGCTGTGGTTTCCTGCTTAGGCGAGTGAGTCAGGACTTCGGACCATCCTTGGCCTTCTTGGCAAACCTCTCTTTTAGTCGTTTCCTGGCCTCTTCCGCCTGCTCAAACATCTTGCACTTATCATACACGCTGATGAGATTGTAATAGGCCAGCGGCTCGTCGGGATTGTGTTCCACCGCATTTTCCATGACCCGAATGGCCAAATCGCTCTTCTTATGATTGAGCGCGATTTCCATCAGCTTGAAGGCCGACTCCAGGTGCTTCGGGTCCAGCTCCAAAGTGCGAAGATAACACTGAATCCCCATGTCGATCGTGTTGTAATCGGATACCTGAGGATTATCCAGTTCAATATAGACCCCGGCGAGGTTGTACCATGCGATCGGATCGTCGGGTGTGATTTCTACGAGGCGTTCATAATACCCCTTCGCCTCCATGTACTGCTTCTTGTCCGCATAGAGTCTCCCCAGGTTGAAAAGCGCCAGCACGTCGTGGGGAAAGACTTCTAGCGCATGTCGGAACTGAGCCTCTGCCTCATCGGCCATGTTCTTGGTCGCATAAATCGTCCCCAGATTGGCATAATACATCGCCAGCGAACGATTCATTTCTGCGCGAAGGGATTCCGCCATCTCAATGGCCTTTTTGACCTCTGCCAATGCATCGTCGAGACGCCCTTTGCTGAAATATAATTCCCCAAGCCGACAACGCGCCTGAAAATCATCCGGCTCACTGTCCAACAGTTTTTCAATCCCGGCGATTTCCTCATCCGGAGTGAGGGGCTGATCGGCAAGATCAACCGCGGTATCCCCTTGCGGGGGCAGAGAAGTAGGTGTGTCCATTATTTCACTCGTTCTGGGCGTTACGCCCGACCGGTCATCAATCCATCCGGTGCCGGCATCATTGGACCGGCACTCGTCGATACTGCTTCGGCCGTTGCTACTTTGGCCCGATCACAGGCCAGCAGCATCACCCCAAGCACCACCATCAACGTTAAGTTTGAAAACATCAACGCATAGCCGGCGATAAACATCAATCCGATTCCATAGCCGGCTAATCTTCCCATGGTCACGAGCTTCACGACCGTGTAGGACCAACAGAGTAATCCTCCGACATAGACGGCAAAGGGGAGATAGAACGTATAGCCCATTCCGAACTGAAAGATCCACCCGATGCCTTGCGAGGCCTGCCGAAACGCGGACGCGAATCCTGGATTAATGCGTTCCAACAGGTAATCAACCACAATGAGAGCCGTAAAGGTCACGCCCGTGACCGCCCAAAACCAGATCGCCCGGCTGCGCTGTTGCCGATTCCTCGTTCGTAGCGAGAGGCTCTGACTCTTGCCATAGGCCAGAAACGCACAGAAACTGGCCAGTATCATCAAGGCCTCGCCCATGCGATGCGATTCGTATACCAGCGGAGGCTGGACGATCGTCCCCATCAGGCTATAGCTCGTCGATACGATCTGATAATACAGCCATCCTGATATGCCTAAGAAATAGGTCACCGCCAACGCTCGTTGAAGCGGCTCGCGATGGGTCAGCACATAGTCCGACACAAATACGGCTAGCACCAACAAGGTCAATCCGTTGTAGATGATGGCGCCCAGCATCCCCGGCTGCACCACCAGAAACCCAACGGTGAGTAACAATAAAATGGCGGTGCCGATGATCCCCAGTTTTACCAGCCGACTGTTGCCGGCCCCTCCCCATCGATTGACCATCGTGAGTGTCAGGGCTAAAAACAGCAACACCGCGACGATGTTGAGGAGCCAGGCCCCCACTTCGGTCAAGGTCGTAAATGTCGGCGTAATCCATGGATGAGTCGCGGCCATCTTACTGAGATGCATACCCAGACGCGACAACAAGCGATACAAGACGAGTTCGAGGAAGGACGCCAGAAGGACGAGCTTGATCGTATAGTCAAACAGCGGACCGAAGTCCGATACTTTCCCGATCACCCGTTCGCTCAGTGTCACCGACTTCATAGCTGAATCCATAGGAATGGGCATTATAGCCGCCGTCGAAAAAGAGGGTCAACGTGCGGCCATCGACGCCGGTTTCATTCCCGCTTTGGCCCGTGAGATGTAGAGTAACCCATCTGCCATGGCATAATTGAACGGCAGCTCGCACACCACCTCGCTGATTCTTCCGTACACATATTGATACAACCGCTCCGCCTCATCCGGGGTCATACCTTCTTGCACCTCGTAGAAAAACCCAAGACTCAGATCTTCCGCAGACGGTCGCATGATCCGACGGATGCCATAGCCCCCTGGATCACTCATGATCGGCGCTTCCTTTTCCAGGTCAAACAGACAGGGCTGGCACGAAAAGCCGTAGGACTCGTGCAGCCGCTTGTTTTCAACGATGAAGTTCATGGTCTCAAGCGCTTCTTCTTCTTTCTCCGTGGGGAACCCGACGATGATGTAACAATGCATGGCGATACCAAGGTCCACACAGTCATCCGCCACCCGCCGCACCCACTCCTGCTTGATCCCTTTCTTCATGAAATCCATGATCCGCTGGTTGAAGGATTCCAACCCAAATACGATCTTCAAACAACCGGCATCCCGCATGGAGGACAAGAGCTCACGTGAGAGATTTTTTTCGAAGCGCATCTCGCAGGTCCATTTAACGTCAACCTGCTTGTCGATCAGCTGCTGGCACAACCGTTTGGTCGGCGACAGAGCAAAACACTCATCGGTGAAAAAGAAGTGGCGAGCCCCGTACCGCTGCTTCAGCCACTGCAATTCCTCGACCGTGCGGCTCGGGTCCTTTTGCCTGAAATTCTGGTGGTCAAGGGTCAACGCACAGAACGCACAATCCTTATAGTAACAACCGCGCGAAAACTGAACCGGGAGAACCGGTTCAGGCGAGAGGTAGAGATCCAGCGGGAAGCCATCATAATTCGGGGCCGGAAGCTGATTCACATTCTCAGAATAGAACGGCTGGTTGACCGTGATCTTGCCGTTCTGTCTATAGATCAGGTTGGGCACCTTACTGTAATCCTTCTTGCCGGCCAGCTGGTTGACCAGTTCCAACAAGGCTGTCTCACCCTCAAATACGACGATATCGTCGGTGAGCTCGAACAAGCTGGGGCACCGGCGGATGTTATCGACCAAACGGGTAAAGATGCTGCCGCCGATTGTCACATGGAGATCGGGCGCAGCCTCCTTGATGAGCCGACACAGCGTCAACCCAGGAATGATCTGGGACGTGGCTGTAATCGACACGCCGATCAAGTCTGGTCGATGATTGATGATCGATGGGAGGAACTTGTCTCGGAAAAGGCTGAGGTACGGGTTCTGCGCTTCGTCCCGCACGACCCGCATCAAATCCTTCGAGGAATAGATCGAGTAGTTCCCAAACTGATTATCGACGACGGTCAACCGGGTCGGGAAGTAGACGGAGGACACGACCTCCAGCCATTTGTCGATCATGAACAGACTGGCGCGATAGGCGTCGGGATCGTAAAACCCTTCGCTCCGTAGTGTCTCTTTGGCCAACTCAATCCGATCGACCAGATACGCAAACCGATCAAGAGAGTCCGTCACCTTCCCATAATGCTCACGACTGCCGGGCCCCGTCTCGCCGGTTTGGCTCCGTTCCAACTCGCGTTGCTTGGCCGTCAACTGTTGGTAGACCTCTGCCGCATAATCTCTCGTCAGAATAGTATCCAACAATTCGATGCCAAGATCACGCTGGGAGACATTGGAAATCCCACCTTGGTGGAGAAATCCTGTCAGAGACGGCAAGCTAAGATAGGGCTGAGAAGGATGCCAGGTCGGAGGAAAAAGCAACGAGACGTTCATGGCCTGTGATGTCCTTTTGCTCTTGAAAATCAGCGGCTTCGATTTCTTGATTTTTATACATTCCGCTCAGGGCGAAATGCAATCCTACCTGGATAGATCGATCGGATGGTACACATCGCCGCACAAAAAAAAGCCTCGGATCGTTCCCCCTTTCAGGGCATCAATCCGAGGCCTTCTTGAACGTCTATGGCGAGGCAGCTCAGAAGCTGCCTCGCCGAAACAGAGATTACAACTTCAGCGTAAACCAGGTCGACAATGACTTCATACCGTTTCGCTCGATGTTGGCGCCGTCCCACACTGCAAACGCAATGGGCACGGACATCCCCGACTTGAACTGCACATCGTTCGTGTCACCGGTTTCCAATGTCCGCTTCACGACTACCCGCCAGGTCGGTCCGGTATACCCACCACCCTTGACGGACCCTGATGGCTCCCAGACACCGTTTCCGAGCACATCCTGATGAGCTTGCGTCGTGAGGGTACTGAAGCCGTTGGCGCTCAAATCCTCAACCGAACTCACACGAAGCGTCGGGTCAGACATAATGTTGCCCGACCAGATGCCGGAGTTGAACGGCCCGAGGCTGCGGCCGATACGGTCAGGATAGGTCACGCCTCCCGCCGGCTCCTCAAAGTAAAAGTCCCAGAAAATGCCGGGATACTGATCGTCGACATCCCAGATTCCTGCACTGTCCTTGCCCAAGTCCTTCTGCCACTCAGCATTCCAGCGCCAGATGTTGGTGGTACCCCCAGATTGACCCATACACTGGAACGGCGGAGCTCCGGCCGTGTTCACCGGAAACATCAGCGCCACCTGATCGCGGAAATCTTGTGGCCCGATCGCCGTATCATTCTTCGTCTGATCCAGCCACTCCAACCGCAATCCCACTTCCTTGCCGTTGGTCATCGCTTTCACGAACACCGACTTCACCGAAATATTCGGGTGCATCGGGGTCGTGATCAGCTGACCGCTCAGAGGAATGATGACGCCCGGCACGCTCTCCCATACGGGATTGGCGCCGTCCATCGGAATTGCACCCTTAACCGTCTTGGCCGGTATCGTTACCGGCTGACTGACAGCGAGTGGTACTCGCCCCAACGTCAGCATCAGGCCGACAGTGAGGGCGGAGAGAAGAATAGCAAACACCAATTTCTTGTTGGTCGTCTGCGCTACCCTCATAGTATTACTCCCTCCTCGTGAATTATTTAGTAAAGATGACGTCTACTCTCGAAACCATACCGACATGTTCACATTTACTCACGCTGTTCCGGAAGGCCGCCCCTCTTCTTGATCCTTGTCCTTTTCTTTCACATCCATAAAGGACTGGGCTCCGACCTCGTTCAGCAACATGCTCAACTCATTCCCTTGGTCTTGCGCACCGCACTCATAGGTTTGACCTTCCGGCGAGCTGAACGTTGCGGGCCGATAATCGGTTTCTGTGTAGGGTTGAGGCGTCACGGCTAAGAACGCCGCCTCGAACTCCATCCAATCGGCTGTCATATCGGCCACCAACTTGAACAGGCCGGAGTCCGCCTTCTTGGCCAACATGCGGCAGAACAAGGGCACCCATCGACCGATATGATTCTTCAAGAATTTCTTTTGTGCATCCACGACGATCTGGGTCTTTTCAGGCCCATCGTGACAGAGCGAGTACGACTCCTTGTAGGCCAGGAAATGCATGAACTCGAACTCCACACTGAGGTGGTCAAGCCGTTCATGAATATCCTTCGAAAGTTCGACTCCAAACGCCTTGTAGAATCCGGAGATGTCACCCATGACATGAGACTGGGCGAACACGTGGTCGTTCCCGAACAGAGTTTCATAGGGCGGGCAATCGAGCGTAATCACGTTACTGAAGACGCGACGATGCTCTGACTGGAGATCGCTCAGTTGCCAATTAACACATTCCGAAGAAATCAGCCCCTCCACTAATTCCAACTGCTTCTTCAGGGCAACCAGCTTGTCCTTGGCAGATTGACTCCCATCGGCGCCAAGGGCAACGCTCAGCGCATCAAGAGCCGTCCGACCATCTTCGACAAACTCCCCGCACCGCAGATAGTCAAGAAATTCCTCGTCCTCTGGATAGAGGAGGCTCCAGGAGATCTGCAGATAGATCTTGCTGCGACTGAGTGCTCGCTCAACGTTCGGGGAATCCTTCAGTGTGGAAGGGGTCGGCAACGTGGCGGTGGCAGATGCAGAGACTCCGTGCATCGGCTGTTGACTCGTCATAGAAATGGCCTCCTGCCCATCATCACCTTAGTCTCCCAAATCTCACATTCCAAGGTGTGACGGAAAACCCATGTATGTATATGAAATGGCCGGTATGAAGTCAAGGGAGAACTCTACCGGCCGCTACCTGATGATGCAATTGCGCTGATCCAATCATGATTGAAGCACCACCGGCTCATAGAGCGCTCCTTTCCATTTGCCTAGCCGGGATCACACGAATCGCGACACGATCATTCACCGTCTTGCAAATCATCTCGCACATGCCGCACCCCACACAGCTCTCTGGAGAAACCAACAGGCGAAGCAGGGCAAGATCCAAGGTGAGGGCATTGGTTGGGCACTTCGAGACACAGGCATGACAACCCTGACCGGCCGTGCAAAACCGATGTACCACCTCTGCTATTCCCATTCGAACCTGGTCACCCCCGCTGACCGGCAGGAGCGCGTCCGTTCGGCACGCCGAGATGCAGGGAAAATCTTCACATAATAGGCAGGGAGACTGGTCGGCGTAGAGGATGGGAGTACCATCAGCTGGATGCGCGGTAATGGCCCCAGGGGGACAGGCCGTGACACAATCATTACACGCCGTACAGCGGTCCACGAACAATCCCTCTGCCACAGCACCGGGAGGACGCAACCAATCTGGTCGAACCGAAGGCGCAGCAGCCTCCACAGGAGAAGCCTCCGCATGTTTGACGAGTTCCTGAGCAGCCCTGACGGTAGAGACGACGGAATCCTTCAGGAAATCTCGCCGACCATAGGAGGGATTAGATGCCATGGATTTCCTTAAAAGGAGGGTCAAAAATGTCGTCCGACAAGGCCGCAGGTAAGGCAAGAACCGCAGGCGTACATTCGGAGGTACATTGAGGATTCTTGCGAGCCGAGAACGCAGTCAGCGGCCTTTTTCACCCTCCTCACTACATCACGCCGTCAGCTCGCAATTTGTACACCTCCACACACCGGTCACAGGCTCCGAATTCGACATCCCACCCAGGGTGATTCTCCCGGATGAAGTCCAGCACGTAGGACTCCAACTTGGTTCCCATATCTTCGACCCACGAATAGGTCGGGAACCGGCAGAGGGGACAGGGAAACCCCGGCATGAGCATGATTTTATTCTGAGTTTCCGGCACCTCGCCGCCTTCTACATCCACGGCCCGGTCCATCACGCGAAGGATGTCGGCGGCCATTTCGATCAACTCTGAGTGGGAGAAGTAGGAGGTTTGCCAGAGCCCCTCGAACACCGACTTCAGTTGAGGAGGCGGAATCTTTCGGTACCAGGACCGAAACTCCTTGAATCGATCCTCCTTGCTCAACATCGGTTCCTTGCCCGCCGCAACGAGCCGGCTATCCACGCTCAAACTCCAGAGCACACGATAGCGCTGAAGGATCAGGGTCTCTTCCCCAGGATTCAGTCCCACCTTGGTGTCGGGGTCGTAACCGAACGACGGGTCAATCATGTCGGAAATATGCATCAACTCATGCCGGCAGTACCGAGTGAGCGCCGGATCATAGAATCGACGGGGAATCAGCTTGATTCCGACCCCTTTCATCCCCTTTTCTTCAAACTCTTTCGCCAGGTCTCGTTCGACTGAGCCCCATTTTCTAAGAATATCGACACCTTCCTGATCTTCTTTTAAAACCCCTTTGACCAAGACGATGCCGATCTTCTCCCTCAGCAGCGGGTGCTCATTGAAGGAATCACGAACAATATCTGAAAACCCCCAGATACCGAAAAGGTACTGGTACAGCTTCTTGAACTCTGCCTCCCGATCTTCGAGGATGAACTTCTCATAGATCGGATCAGCATACTCGTGGAATTCCTTGTAGTAAGTCGGATCCCCTTCTCGTTCCGTCTTTTCCACGAACGAATCGATCACTTCCTGAAGCAACGCTGGTTGGAATCTAATTTCCATTGAAATACTCTCAGTCACATGAAAGAGGCCATTACCGTACTACCTGCCGAACCATTCGGGTATAAAGCAAATCTCCGGTTTGAGACTTCGGTGACGTCTGCTGAACACCCTCGGCATCGACCTAGAGTATGCCGTCCACACGGACAAACCCGTCGAAGAGTTGACTTGATCGTGAAGCATCTCTTACGATCCAAACGGTCGGATGAATTATACTGGCCGGATTGTTGACCAATCAAGGACCAGACAGCTTAAGGGAACACACGACCTATGCTCGATCCAACAATGACTCCTCTTCTCGCACCAGGTTCCGCTGACATGCCATCCACATTAACCTCACCCATCGATTTCCTGGAATACTGGGGAACTGACTGTCGTGAGCTGAACACCTTCCGTGGTCATTCGCATGGAGTGTGGGCGGTTGCCTTTTCCCCAGATGGAACCATGCTTGCGAGCGGGGGCGCCGAACGCCTCGTCCGTATGTGGGATATTGAAACCGGTCGGCTGCTCCGTTCCCTTCGCGGCCATACCAACGATATCCGAGCCATTGTCTTTACTCCAGACGGGCAAACCCTCGCAACCGGCAGCGAGGACCGTACCATCCGACTGTGGAACGGCAAGACCGGCGAACCGGTGAAGCTCCTCTTCACCCGGTACGACCATAACGTCTGTAGCCTGTCTCTCTCCCCGGATGGCCTTATGCTGGCCCGTGGGAGCCATAACAAGGACATCAAGATTTGGGAAGTCACCACCGGCACCGAGCTCATGACCCTTCTGGGCAAAGACGAATACGATCACCATTGGTCGGTGTGTGTTGCGTTCTCACCCGACGGCATCCATCTCGCCAGCGGAACCGACATCGGGAAAATTAAAGTATGGGAAGTCCTCCCAAGCGGCGAGGAAAAGGTTCTCCACGATGGTCATTGGCGAAAAGACGAAGTGGATTCAACCGAGACCCGTGGCTATTTTGTTGAAGATGACGGCGGATTCCAGAAGCCGATGGACTACTGGATCGGGGCCATGACCTTCACCCCAGATGCAAAACTCCTGATCACCGGTAGCCGAGACACCACCATCAAGCTCTTTGAGATGCCGACGGTGGTCGAGAAGAAAGCGTTGACCGGCCACAAGGGCTGGGTCCGTAGCCTCGCCGTCTCTCCGGACGGAAAAGTTTTGGTCAGCGCGAGCGACGACCAAACCATCAAGTTTTGGGATCTGTCCACCGGTCGAAACTTCCGAACCCTTAAAGGCCACAGTGGACCGGTTCGAGGGTTGGCCTTTTCTCCCGACGGCAAGCGCCTCGCCAGTGCCTCCTGGGATCGGACGGTGAAGTTGTGGGAAGGGGGAGAGAAAAAGGAAGAGTAGTCAGAGGCGACTGGCCACACCGGCAGTAGACGATCCGTTGAGCCCTGTAAAGCCAGATGATACAAGAGGAAGGTAGGATTCGACGTATTGCCTGACGAATCGCTCTGGCAACCTCAACAGCCCGAAGTGCCTCTGCTCGTTCAACCGGCTCCCACACTCCAGGATATCGCCCCTCAATCGAATAGGGATTTAGTTCTTCCAATGAGCGTGCGTTGAAGCCTACCAGCAGGCCGTCCGGCAACAGCGCATAAAGTTCAGTCAGATCATGAATCTTCGGTGGGTCGATGTGCCGGGAAACCAGGAGCGCTTTGAGGTATTTCTCCGCGCATTGTTGTGCATGAAAACCAACGGTATCCCACGGGATCTCCCTCGCCGCGAGATTATTTTCGATATTGAGCAAGTCATGTTCGGCCTTGATAACCCAGGCCCGGACAAGATCCTCATCCTTAAGCCGCACGGTCATGCAGGATCTTTCCCTCTTGCCACGCGGTCCTTATCACAGTCCCTGGCGCATCGCGGTAAGCTTCAAATTCTTCAGGAGTCACGACAATGACATCTTTCGGAACGCCCATACCGGCTAACAATCCATGGATCTCAACCGCTCGCCTTCGCTTAGAACCGTGTGGCTGCATTACGACAAGCAAATCGACATCGCTATGCGGACCAGCCGTTCCACGGGCATGTGATCCAAAGAGAATGATGCGCTCGGGATGGAACCGCTCGACAATACGTCGGACCATCTCGGCGATGGTAAATTGAACTGCGCTTATGTCCCTTGCTGGTTGCATCATCTTGTTTGCGAACTCCCCATCCTGAGAATACGCTTTTATGCGGCAGAAATCATCCGCGAGGAGACTTTTCGCCTCAGCCTCTGGCGAGTCCGCGGGCCAGAATTTCACGAACCGCAGTGAAAGGTCTATCGGGGGTGTCCGAGGTGGTCTGGCCTTTTCCCCAGACGGCAAACGCCTCGCCCGCGCTTCCTGAGATCGGACCGCGAAGTTATGGGAAGGAGGAGCGAAACAAAGCGAGTAACTTAGCCACCTGATCATCTCACTTCGGCGCGATTTCGTAGACCAGCGTCACGGTGGCTTCGATCTTCAGTTCCCCCGACGAAATCGGCACATCACCGGCGCTGGCCTCCATGGCCATGCGTGCCATAGGCATAGAAGGTCGAATCATCTGGCCTCCTTCCGTCACCGAGAGAATCCGCGCGAGCGTTACATGAAGTGTTTCGCTCAGCACCGATGCTTTCTCACGTGCCTTGGTCGCTGCCTGCTTCAATGCGCCGAGCCGTACTGATTGCTCCTCGCGTAACCCCCAGTGCAACCCCTGAAAACTGTTCGCCCCGGCCTTTAGGACGTCTTCGATGACGATGCCAACTTTATCAAGGCTACGGATTTCGACGCTCACCATGTTGCTCACGACATAGCCGATGATTTCCGGAGAAGTTGGCGATGCCTCAGTCGGACGGTTCGGCAGCGGTCGATATTGCGGAGAGACTGTGAATGACGAGGTTTGGATTCGCTCTTTGTCGATCTGTAAATCCCTCAAGCGCTCCATGACTTTGCTCATGATCGCACTGTTTCGCTTTTGCGCTTCGGCGAGGGACTTACTGGCGGTCTCCAAGCCGAACGTCGCGAAGGCCATATCCGGTGCATGCTGAACAATCCCCGTTTCGCT
>NIUT01000108.1:22620-41864 GCA_002254365.1 Nitrospira sp. UW-LDO-01 | reverse complement strand
CTCAGTGCCCGATCGAAGGGGGAGCAAGTGGAATGGGGAATCTGATCGGACACTGCACGCAGCAGGAACCTCCTTTGTTGTATGGCTCTCTGTCTGTCTTTCGTTCGTGCTGAGCTTGTCGAAGCACATCCTGGGGCATTCGGGCTGCTGACGCTCGGTGTCCACAATTGAAATAATCTCGACATTTTTCTTGAAGGGTGAGAAGTGAGGAGCAGGTTGAAACAGCCTCGGAGGGATTGTCTTGTTCAATCGGGCCTGGAAATGGCTAGTGGTGTGTGCCCTCCTTATCAGCCTCATCGCCTGTGCCGGGCCGCAGCCGATCTTACGATCCAATAAGCAACTACATATGTACGGCAGGCAAGTGGCTCAGCTGGAGATCGACTCCTGCCTACAGCGAGCTGACAACTCTGGACTGCAGCATGGGACCAACCAAAGCACCAATGCGGCAACAGGGGCGGTGTTGGGTCTGACACTTGGCGGTGCGGTCGGGGCTTCGGCTGGAGTGGTCGGAGGCCTGCCCGGAATAGCGATTGGGGCTGCCGCAGGTAGTGCCATCGGGTTCACAGTTGGATTACTCGGTGGCACGTTCAAACCGCTGGAACCGGATCCTCCCTATGCGGATGCCGTCACGAAGTGTTTGAAGGACAAGGGCTACGAAGTCAGCGGCTGGGAGTGACCATCCACCACGACAAAACATTTAGTATCGCACAGGGTCCAGGAACCGTATCGTTGCTTCCAATAGTGTTTCTCTGGACTCTGGATTCTTCGTCACCATAATCTGGACAAGCAGATCAACCTGTTCCCCTGCCTTCATCATAGGCGCCTTCAACGCCCCCACATTCTTCCCGCAGGCGCCTTGATCAATCACCTCGATCTGCCCACTGTCATCCTCCAAGGTCAGCGCCGTCCGTTCGTGGGGGCTTCCACAGATCATCCGATTCGGGACGGTCTCGGTCTGAATCGCGAGGATGGTCCCAGTGATTCGTACGTCCCTCATCTGATAGCGATCCGGATGCGCCAGTAGGGTGGCGATCGGAATCCGTTCATACGTGGAGATGGACATTCTCACGGAACCGACCCGGGAGGGTCGTGAGCGCTCATCTGAGGCAAGTGCGGAATGAGCAGTGATCACCACTGGCAGGATGAGAATGAGAGATCGAAGCCCGATGCGAGTATGTGGAGCGGTCATTCGTGCCTCCCAATTAAGGCTAGGCTAAGCCTAGCAGACCGGAGCCGACTATTCGGCACGGTGCCGGTCTATCGCCACTCGTGATCATCCTCTTTTCTGTCCAATTGTTGGACGCACCCAACAAAAATCTATGAGTTACAACAGGATTGAGACCGTTCTGGTAACGGAGGCAAACTGGAATGCCTATTGCGAGAGTGAAGACTCATGGTGCCTCTGTTCAGGTGGTTGTGGTGAAAGGCCTGACGAGTAGCGTGACAGATTTACCGCACAGGGTGGATAGATTGCGTTAATACGAAACGAGAAGGGGAGGCTCACGATGTTTGTCGTGCTTGGTGCAACAGGGAATACAGGATCAGCAGTTGTGGAAACATTGCTGAATAGGAAGCAGTCGGTGCGGATTATCGTCCGTTCGGCTGACAAGGGAGCTGGATGGAAGGCAAAAGGCGCAGATGTTGCGGTCGCCTCGTTAGATGATGTGCCGGCCTTGACCAAGGCCTTTGAGGGAGCCACAGGCATCTATCTGATGGTGCCCCCGAATTATGGGGCAACAGCCTGGTTGTCGGACCAACAGGCCCGCATGGATCGCGCCGCTGAGGCAGTCGCGAAAAGTGGGGTCGGCCATGTGGTGTATCTCTCTTCCGTCGGTGGGCAGTTACCGAGTGGGACTGGTCCCATCAGAGCCGTTCATTATGGTGAGGGGAAACTGACGGGGGCCGTGACACATCTCACGATCTTGCGACCACCGTACTTTATGGAAAATTGGGCGCCCGTCATCGGGGCGGCAAAGGCGCAGGGGGTCTTGCCGACCTTCATCGCCCCTCAGGTAAAGATCCCCATGATTTCGACCAGGGACATTGGGAGAATCGGTGCGGAACGACTGATAGCAGGTGGGCGAGATAAGCAGATCGTGGAGTTGGCAGGCCCGGAGGAGTATAGCCCGGAGCAGGTGGCGACTATGCTTGGTCAGGTCTTGGGGAAGGCCGTGACGGCTCAACATGCACCACTCAGTGCTGTCATTCCAACCTTTAAGTCGTTTGGGTTTTCCGATGAGGCGGCGAAGCTATTCGAAGAAATGTACACCGCGTTTTCGACAGGGGCGGTCGGGTATGAGATGCCTTATAAGCTCGTACGCGGGACGATCACCCTTTCGGAGGCGTTACGGAGGATGGTGTAAGGAGAACATCATGACGACAAGCACCTTGGTTGCCAAAGATGTGCTCGGAATTTATCGGCCGGGATCATCTCATATGGTCGGGGATGGATTCCCGGTGCGTAATCTGTTTCCCAGCAACGAATTGGACCAGGCGGTCGATCCGTTTCTTCTCCTGGACTATGCGGGACCGCAGAAGTTCGAACCGACCGATCATCCACGTGGCGTCGGCGAGCATCCTCACCGAGGGTTTGAAACGGTCACGATGATGTATCAGGGATCTGTGGCCCATCGCGATTCCTCCGGCAATGCGGGAGTGATTGGTCCGGGCGATGTGCAATGGATGACGGCAGCCTCCGGGGTCGTGCACGAAGAGTTGCATGAAGCTGATTGGGCGAAGAAGGGCGGGACTTTCCAGGCCATCCAACTCTGGGTAAACTTGCCGCGGTACAAGAAAATGTCGGCGCCGAGGTACCAGACGATTCTGAAGGCCCAGATCCCAACCATTGAGATAGCGGGAGGGGCAGGTCGTCTCCGCGTCATTGCCGGTGCATGCCAGGGTTACAAGGGACCGGCCCGGACGGTGACGCCGATTGAACTTTATGATCTGGAGTTGGTCGCCGGAGGATGTGCAGAGGTGCTTTTGCCGGATGGGCATACTGCGGCCCTCTTCGTCATGCGAGGTCTGGTGTCGGCAAATGGCTCGAACGATGCCGGAGAAGCGGAATTGATCGTCTGCGAGCGGGGAGGGTCGTCGGTCGTCATTGAGGCTCGTGAGGGCAGCCTGCTTTTGATCTTGAGCGGCCAGCCGATCAGGGAGCCGATCGCGCGCTATGGCCCGTTTGTCATGAACACCAAGATTGAGCTCGTCCAGGCGCTCGAGGACTACAAGGCCGGCAAGATGGGGCATTTGTCATGAGTGAAGGAGCCCTGAGCCTCGATGTCTATTCCGATGTCATCTGTCCCTGGTGCTATGTGGGCAAGCGGCGGCTTGAGCGGGCGCTACAGGTTTGGGATGGTGCGCCTGTGACTGTCCGCTGGCAACCATTTCAATTGAATCCAACCATGCCACGCAACGGAATGGATCGACGGCAATATCTTGATATGAAGTTCGGGAGTCCTGCCGCCGCTCGAACGATCTATGACCAGGTTTCGACAGCGGGTGCTGCCGAAGGGATCCGGTTCGCCTTTGAGCGGATGACGCGCACGCCCAACACATTCGCTGCGCATCGCCTGATTTGGTGGGCGGGACGGCAAGGGAAGCAGGATGAAATGGTTGAGATACTCTTTCGCCGTTATTTCCTGGAGGGCGGAGATATCGGGCATATCGACACCTTGTCACAAGCCGCTGCTGATGCGGGATTCGATCGAGCAATCGCCTCAACATTTCTGGCGGGCGATGAGGGTGTCGAAGAGGTGAACGTGGAGGAATCGGCAGGGCATCGGTTGGGCATTCGAGGCGTTCCCTATTTCGTGATCAACGGAACGTCTGCGCTCTCAGGGGCACAGCCTCCTGAGCAGTTGGTGGCGGCCTTCCGGGAGAGTGCAACCGATTCGGTGGTGGGGAAGTAGGTGGACAATGGCCGTTCAGGTCTATGGCTGCAACCATGTCGTGATCGAAGTGACGGATGCGAAGAAGGCGGTGAAGTTCTACCAGGATGTCTTTGGCCTAACCATGTTGCGTGGCGGCGAAGGGGCGGCTTGGTGCAAGCTGGGCGAACATCAGTTCATGGCCATCTTTGAAGTCAAACCCTTGCAGCCGGATCGCACCAAACATTTCGGGTTGATGGTGCGCGATGCCCGACAGATCAAAGAGGTTCGACGCAAACTGACCAAGAAGTACAAGTTGAAGCTCCATCCTGATTTTCGCTGCGACTTTTGAGACCCCTGGGGAAATCGCATCCAGGTCGGGGATCTCAGTGATGAATCGTTGGTGTGGCTCCTCCCGTATCAGGAGGTGCAGAAAACAGGCATTGTATTCGCTTCGAAGCGGAAAAGTGGTGCGCGTAGTAAGTGATCAGGGTGGTATGTTGCAGGACAACGCGAACTCGGCGGCGAATGGTTTCCCAGTGAATGCTGAAGCGGAAGAATGGTCACGAAGAGTACGCCGCTGTTGCCGGAAAGCTGAACCCGATACACATACTTGCGAGGTGTCTTCATGGAGCAGAAAATTCTGGTCGCGCTGACGAGTGTGGAGAAATATCCCAACCTCAATCGGGCGACTGGGTTATGGCTTGGAGAAGCGGTCCACTTTGTGAAGAAAATCGAAGCGGCGGGCTATCACGTCGACTATGTCAGCCCTCAAGGGGGCTATACCCCGATTGATCCGCATAGTCTTGCGATGGCTGATTCTGGTGATTGGGAGTGGTATCACAAGAAAGAGTTCATGAACCGTCTTGGGGCGACGCTGAAGCCGAGAGAGATCAATCCTAACGACTACGTGGCGATCTACTTTGCCGGAGGTCACGGAGTGATCTGGGATTTTCCCGAGAATCAGGCACTCCAGACGATCAGCCGGAAGATCTATGAGAACGGCGGCTATGTGTCATCGGTCTGTCACGGTGCGGTCGGTTTGCTGAACATTACGTTGTCAAACGGATCGTTGCTCATTAAGGACAAGAAGGTCACCGGCTTCTCAAACGAGGAAGAGAAACTGGCCGAGCTGGATCAATTCGTGCCGTTTCTTACGGAAACAGAGCTGGTCGCACGAGGAGCGCTCTACAAGAAAGCCGAGAAGGCGTGGGCTCCGTTTGCGGTTGAAGACAACCGACTGATCAGCGGGCAAAACCCAGCATCCGGCGGAGTCGTTGCGGACCTGCTGCTCGCGGCGCTCAAAAGAGATAGATGACGCGACGGTCCTTGTGAGCCGCTGGACTGGTATTGGGGTCGTCGAAAGACGAAAGAGCAAACTCCTGCGGCAGGGCTTATGTGGAAGAGCGTGGATCATCCTGACCTAGCAGTGTGTTGATAAACACTTTCACCATGCGAAAAACGCACAGCATTCAAGATCCCCAACGGAAGCAGAGTGGCCAGCAGGTTGTTCAGAAAGGCCGTCCAGCAAGGCCGCAGCGAAGGAAGAGGCGAATCGTACTCTCTGCCGTACGTTGAGCCTCTGAGTGATGCGAGAACGCCGCTGGCGGGCTTTGTCAACAGCCTGCTAGCCCGCATTATTCATGAACACTTCTACTGCAACCGCCAAGACGCTGCTGCGACAAGCCTGGTTGCGCGTGTGCGGCGGCCAGGTGGGCAGGCTCGTCCCTCGCGACTTCGACGTACTGTTCAAGTACGCCTTGGTCCCTCGGGCCTCCGCGTGCCCGTCTCGCAAGGCGTCTTGTCGGTTTCGTGACGAACCGTCATGAATAATGCGGGCCAGGAGGATGGGCTATTTGCAGAGAGCGCAGGTGTCTGCGATCATGCGGGCAGTTCGCTGGACGACGACACCGTTCGAGCGCAAATCAGCTGGGTGCCCAGCATGGTTTTACCGAGGAGAGATGATCATGCCGGAGTACCGGGGTAGAGACGCCGCTCTCGATAATCTTTTTCGCGGGTTACTTCGTCTGCATAAAGCCTTGCTCGACGATGAGCGGGTATCCTATGAGCGTGTACACGGACGAATTCCCTCCAATGGGGAGTTCTTGCAGCTGGTGTTGAACGATGCCTGGTTCGCCTGGTTACGTCCGCTTTCTCAATCCATCGCCGAGCTTGACGAACTCAGCGAGTCGGATGAGGCGGCATCACGGGAAACAATCCCGGTATTGCTGGCGTCTGTGCAGCGGCTTCTGATGCCAATGGAAGAGGGTGAGGGATTCGGTCGGAACTATTACGATGCCCTGCAGCGAAGCCCCGATGTGGTGCTGGCGCATGCGGCAGTCAGGGCACTGCTCCGGACGTCGTCGCCCGGGAAGGAGTCGAGCACATGAAGGCGCACTATCTCGGTCATGTCGTGTTCTATGTGAAGGATCTGCAGCGTGCACTGGTGTTCTATCGGGACCTGTTGGGATTCAAAGAGGCCGGAAGGATTTTCAACGGCGCGGCAGCGGCGCTCACATCAGGCCGCACGCACCATGAGTTGCTGTTGATTCAGGTGGGCGATGCACCTGGTCCCCCCACAGGACGGCGTCGCGGCCTCTATCACATCGGGATCAAGGTCGGCGACAGCTTGGATGAACTCCGGGCCGCGAAGCGCGAGCTGGAACAAGCCGGAGTGACGATCGACGGCATGAGCGATCACACGGTCAGCCAGAGTTTGTACTTGCATGATCCGGATGGGAATGAAGTCGAAGTATATGTCGATGCGGATGAGTCGTTGTGGAAGAACGATCCGGCGGCCGTCGTGTCGCCGATCAAGCCGTTGCGGCTTTAGATGATCGGCAGAAAGACCCAATGACTCTTGAATGGTTGGGCGGCACTATGCGGATGGTGCTTCTTGAGGCAAGGTGATGGCGCGGACGCGACAGTAGGCTAGCCTTCCTGTTCGACCTCGACGGCACGTTGGTGGATAGTGCCTGGGATCTCTTGGCTGCGCGACGAGCCCCCACACTGTCCATCGGTCTCCTTTCCGGTGGATACGGAGGGGAAGAGCTTGAACGGGCCGGCGCTTATCGTGATCAGGACCCAGGCGATCTGCTGCAACATCTCGATGAAGTGGGGCTGCGAATCACCGCCCGCACGACAGCGCTGCGTCGTACTTGAAGACGGAATCGTCTCGGTGTGTCGTTCGACTACCAATAGCTCCGGTGGAGCGGCTGATCCTACCGATGTATCCGCCGAACGTTGCCTAGATGGAGAACCTGCATCAACTTGAACTCGTCATTCTGCTGCTCGCCGTCGTGCTCGCGCTGACGACGATTGCACGCCGCATTCTCATCCCCTATCCGATTTTACTCGTCATCGGCGGATTGGTGCTGGCCATGGTCCCCGGCATGCCGACGGTCACGCTGAACCCGGACCTGGTCTTTCTGGTATTTTTGCCGCCCATTCTGTGGTCGGCCGCCTACTTCACGTCGCTCCGGGATTTTCGCCACAACATTCGGCCGATCTCGCTCTTAGCCGTCGGGCTCGTATTGGTGACCACGGCGGCAGTCGCTGCGGCGGCTCATACGCTGCTTGGCTTCGGTTGGGCTGAAGCGGTTGCGCTCGGCGCCATTGTGTCTCCACCGGATGCCGTCTCTGCGACGGCTATCGGGAAACGGCTGAATATGCCGCGTCGCATCGTGACCATTTTGGAAGGCGAAAGTTTGGTCAATGATGCCACGGCACTCGTGCTCTATCGGGCCGCTGTGGCCGCAGCCGTCAGCGGATCGTTTGTTTTGGGAGACACGCTCTTGCAATTTCTGTATGCCGCCGCGGCAGGTATCGCCGTGGGGTTGCTGGTCGGGCTGGTTACGCGATGGGCGCTCCAGGTCATCGGTGAAAGCTTTACCGAGATCGCCGTCACGTTGCTGGCACCCTATGTGGCGTGGGTCCTTGGTGAATCGATTCATGCGTCCGCCGTACTGGCGTGTGTGGCGGGCGGTTTATACCTGCGGCAACACTTCAGCCGGATCGTCGCTCCGGCGACGAGGATTCAGGGACGGGCCGTCTGGGATTTGCTCGTATTTTTGTTGAACGGTGTGATTTTCATCCTGATCGGACTCCAGCTTGCCGCGTTGCGGGCGGCCGTTCCAACTGATCGCGTGGGGTCGCTTATCCTCGGCGGTATACTGATCAGCGTGACGGCCATCCTGGTGCGGCTAGGCTGGGTGCCGTTGGCCGCGATGATTCCTCGTTGGCTGAGCGCGTCGCTTCGTGCGCGTGACCCAATGCCGCCGTGGTCCTCTCTTTTTTTGGTGTCATGGACCGGCATGCGGGGCATCGTCACGCTTGCCGGTGCGATGGCCTTGCCGATGTCGATCGACTCTGGGGCGCCGTTTCCTTTTCGAGCTGAGATCATTTTGCTCAGTTTCTCCGTGATTCTGGCCACGTTGGTTTTGCAAGGCTTGACCTTGGCGCCGCTCATCCGAAGACTCGGCATCACGGAAGGGTCGGAAGGAGAACAAGAGGAGCGGCATGCACGTCGACATGCCGCCGATGCAGCCCTGTTGCGGCTCAGCGAATTGAAGAACGAGACCTGGCCGAAGCCCGACCATCTCGATGAGTTGCGAGTCCATTATGACCGGCGGCTGGAGCGATTCGCTCCGAATGGGACCGTTGCCCCCGAGTGCACACAAGAGACCAGTGATGTGCGGCTTCGGCTCAGAGAAGCGGCGTTAGCGGCTGAGCGATCAGCCTTGATTCGGCTTCGTGATGAAGGCACGATCAGCGACGAAGTCTTGCACCGCCTGGAACAGGAGCTGGATATCGAGGCGCTTCGTCTCGGTTTAGGGGAACGGCGTGTCACCGGGTGACATGCAGATTCAAGCAAAACTTGGTCCGACGTGCTGGATTCACTGCGGAGCCTGCTGGCCTCATCGGAGACGGGCGAAGGATTTGCTTGGTAGTATCACGATGTGTCCAACAGATGTGCGAGGTGGGTGTGGTACACGCTCAGGTCAGGGCGTTGGTCGGTTCACGAGTGACATCGATAGGAGGATCTCGGCAATGAATGCCAATCTTGAAAAAGTGAGAAAGTGGGCCAAAGATCTCCGCACAGACTACCCGCGAAGCCCTCGTGAAAAACTGGGTGGCTATATCATTGCGGCGCGGTGCGTCGATAAGTGTCGAGCGTTCCTCCTGGACATGCACGGCGAGTACAGTTATTGGCCCTGTTCTTTGGCAAGTCAATGGTTTGCGTTCACCGGCATCACGCCGGAGCAATTCAAAGACGTGGTCGCCACCGGCGCGACAGACGACGATATCGCTCAATGGATCACCGAACGGTCCAAGGTGAAGGATCCGGACGAAGTGTTGAAATGGAACAACCGGCTGCGTGATATGAGACTCAGCGACATGAACCTCCAAGCACAGCAGTATCTGGAGGAGTATATTCCCAAGTTTGTGCCGAACCATCGTCCGGTCTACGTATGGTTTGATGTGTACGATCTGGAAGAAAAGCGCTTGTAGCGGCGGGAGATGTTCACCTGAAACAGCGCATCGACCGTTTCCACAGTGTTCGCTGGGTGGCATCTGCCCATGCTCGTGAAGCCGTTCTTCCAGGGTCGGTTCGGACTTCGTCGATTCACTGGGGCCCTACGCAGAGGAGGTGCGACCGATGACGTATCACCCTATTCAGAATTACGGCATCATCGGGAACATGCGCACGGCGGCGCTCGTCAGCATGGAGGGCTCGATCGACTGGTTCTGTTTTCCCCACTTTGACTCCCCGAGCGTGTTCGCAGCCATTCTCGACCATGACAAAGGCGGCCGATTTGAGATTGCCTCCACACACGAGGGGGTCAGGACCAAGCAGTTCTACTGGCCGGACACGAATATCTTGATGACCCGCTTCTACGCGGCGGGTGGAATCGCCGAGGTCGAAGATTTCATGCCGCCCGGCTTGTCGAGTGATTCCGCGTGGCGGCACTCACTGATTCGTCGAGTGAGAGTGATGCAGGGCAGTATGGAGTTTCGCCTGCGATGTCATCCCGCCTTTGATTATGCGCGGGCGGCTCATCACACGGTCATTACCGCACAAGGCGCGAGTTTCCATTCGGCCGATCTTAGCTTGAGGCTCACGACGGATATTCCGCTCACGGCAGATGATCGCGGGGCGGAGGCGGTCTTTGTCCTACATGAGGAGCAGGCGGCGGTGTTCGTGCTCGGGGGCATGCAATCCGACAAAGGCTGCGGTCCCTGTCCTTCAGCGAGTGAAGCCGATGAACTCTTTGCGCAGACGGTAAACTATTGGCGCCGTTGGTTGTCCAAATGCACCTATACCGGTCGTTGGCGGGAAATGGTGTACCGCTCAGCGCTGACACTGAAACTCCTGACGTTCGAACCGACCGGTGCCATCATTGCCGCCCCGACGTGCAGCTTGCCGGAGACCGTCGGCGGAGGCCGAAACTGGGATTATCGCTATACATGGATTCGGGATGCCGCATTTACACTCTACAGCCTCTTGCGGATCGGCTTTACCGACGAAGCGGTCAGCTTTATGCGATGGTTAGAGGCGCGCGCGGCGGAGTCAGATGGATCGTTGCAAATCGCTTACGGCATCGACGGACGCCGCGATCTGACGGAACAGACGCTCGATCATTTGGACGGCTATCGAGGGTCCCGACCGGTGCGAATCGGCAACGGCGCATATAACCAACTACAGCTGGACATCTACGGTGAGCTCCTCGACGCAGTGTATTTGTACAACAAACATGTGATGCCGATCGGGTATGAACTGTGGACGCGCATCCGGAAACAGCTTGATTGGCTCTGTGAGAACTGGCAGCAGCCGGACGAAGGCATCTGGGAGGTGCGCGGCGGCCGTCGGCATTTCGTGTACTCGAAATTGATGTGCTGGGTTGCCATGGATCGAGGCCTTCGATTGGCCGACAAGCGGTCGTTTCCCGCGGATCGCGCGCGCTGGCTTCGGGTCAGAGACCAAATCTATGAGGAGATCATGGTGAAGGGCTGGAGTTCCACGCGGCAAGCCTTTGTGCAATACTACGGCAGTGAGGCGCTCGATGCCTCAAATCTCATCATGCCGCTCATGTTTTTCCTGTCTCCGAACGATCCGAGAATGCTGAAAACGCTGGACGCCATCAACCGCTCGCCGAAACACGGAGGCCTCGTGTCGGACGGGTTAGTCTACCGTTACGACAGCGGAACGGGAGAGGACGGACTCGCTGGGGAAGAGGGCTCGTTCACTATATGTTCGTTTTGGCTGGTCGAAGCATTGACCAGAGCGGGGCGTGTCGATCGCGCCAAACTGAGAGAGGCGCGGCTGTTGTTTGAGCGCATGTTGGGCCACGCCAACCACCTCGGGCTGTATTCGGAGGAGATCGGCCCATGCGGTGATGCGCTCGGCAACTTTCCGCAGGCGTTTACTCACTTGTCCTTCATCAGCGCCGCCGTCAATCTTGATCAAGCCTTGGCGATGAAGGTGTCGTGACGGCGGTGGCTCGTACGCGATAGATGAGCGGCAGAATCTGTTGGAAGGTCAGGTATTGGAAGCGGAGCGTGGAATAAGACGTGAGATCGGGACATGAGTGAGCCAACGCAGCAAATCCGGCTGATTCGCCATGGTGAGACGGAATGGAGTGCGTCCATGTGGCACACGGGACGGACCGGCATCGGGCTGACTCCGACAGGCGAGCGCCAGGCGAACGTGTTGGGAGGAATGTCGGCAGAACGGCGGTTTGCGTTGGTGTGCTGTAGCCATACGATCACTCGAAGTCAGGAACCAATCATCAACCAAAGAGGTGCAAAATGATTCGTGTTGTTGTGATGTCAGTGCTGATCGGCCTGTTGTCATTAGGCGGCGGCACGATCGGTTGGACGGCCGATGGCGATCGCGGCCAACTCACGATCGTGAGCCCGGCGCAGGGCTCGGTGATAAAAGGAGATTCCGTTGAAGTGCGATATAGGCTGTCGAAGGGCGTTCAAGCAACGCACATCCATTGCTATGTGGATGGAGAGTATCAAAAGGGGTTTAAAGGAGTGGTCAAGGGACTCGCGCGTGGCTCACACCAGATCAAGCTTGTGGCGGCGAGCCAGGATCATGACGCGCTGAATACCGAAGCGACAGTGAGGATTGAAGTGGAATGATGCACCAGCGATAGCGGTGGGGCCGGTTCCTGAAGCGTGAGTATCGTTTTCGGTCAACCGTCGCGTCGCGAGCCCGGTGAACATCAGCTATGACCTGTTCGAGGATCCTGGGGCGCCAGGCCGCTTCGTGTTCGTCGAGCATTGGGAAAGCATGGACGCGCAGCAGAAGCACCATCACCACGGCCCCCATATTCAGCATGTTCATGCCCATGGCGAGAAGAACGTCGCCGGCCGAGACTACGTCCAACTGCTTCGTCGGGTGGGTTGATCATCATGTTGTAATCGCCGCAGGCGAGGCTTCGCAAAGCTCGCCGCATTGCATCAAGGAGTAGCCATGCCCAAGATTCTCGTTCTGTATTATTCATCCTACGGCCACATTGAGACCATGGCACACGCCATCGCCGAGGGCGCTCGTTCGGCCGGTGCGGACGTGGACATCAAACGGGTGCCTGAAACCGTCTCGGAAGCCGTCGCCCGGAAGGCGCATTACAAACTGGACCAGACGGCCCCGGTCGCGACTATCGCCGAGTTGGAACACTATGACGCCATCATCGTAGGCACCGGCACGCGGTTCGGTCGCATCTCGTCACAGATGGCGGCGTTCCTGGACCAGGGGGGCGGATTGTGGGCGCGCGGTGCCCTTCACGGTAAAGTGGGTGGGGCTTTTACCTCGACAGGAACTCAGCATGGCGGACAGGAAACTACGCTCTTCTCAATCATTGCCAACCTGCTGCATTTCGGCATGACGATTGTCGGACTCGACTATGGGCATGCCGGGCAAATGCACGACAAGGATATCGTGGGCGGAGCCCCGTACGGTGCGACCACGATTGCCGGACCCGATGGCAGTCGCCGACCGAGCGAGATCGACCTGGACGGTGCACGCTATCAGGGCCGGCGCATCGCCGAAGTCGCAGCAAAACTGTTCGACTAGTAGCCTGCTGAACGATCCGCTTCGTGCGCTGCCGACTCGCTTCTGAGGCTTCGTGCCACATTCCAGAAGCGACCCGAGCGGGACGGCATTCTCACACGGCAGGTGATGCCCACCTTTCCGCCCACCGTCGAATATGCCTTGACTGATCTTGGGCGAGAATTGACACCAGCCATCGAGGCTATTGTCCAGGTAGGACACAAGCTTAAGAGACGGCGTGTGGAATAGAAAGCCTCGTATCAGGATCGAATGACACGGGATCGTCGAACGTTCGAGCACAGACCTGTCTTGTGAAGGTGAGACGGCGGCTAGGCCAGGGTTTGACGCGTACCTCCATGGCGACCATACTTATGGTGAGTCATGAGCATTTTGCCCGATTAGCTCGGGTGCCGCGTGGTTTCCACGGGCTGCCTGTACCGCTCCACATAGTCCAGAATATGGTCCTTCGGTACTCCAAACCAAGCCAAGGCATGTCGGATGAGAGTCGCCGACGTCTCAATCTCAGGCTGGATGATCTCAGTCACTCCCAGAGCGGTGAGCCGTTCTGCTTCTGCTGAGCCATGCACACGAGCCAAGATGGGAACGCTGGCATTGAGATCGCGTATGCGGGCCACCGCGAGAGCAGAGGATTCAATGTCAGGTAAGGCCACGATAATCAGAGACGAGTCTGCCGTTCCGGCCTTCATCAGCAATTCGCGATGCGAGGAGTCGCCATAGAGGCAGGGGATGCCTCTTATCTGTAGCCGGCGGATCGCATCTGGATTTTGATCGATGACGACATAGGGAAGATTGAACGCTTCCAACGCTTTCCCAAGTGAGCCGCCCACCCGTCCAAATCCGCACAGGATGACATGATGGTGAAGCGTGTCACCTTCCGGGGGCCAGGGCGCCGTGTCGATCTGGGCATGGGCCAAACGCCTCCGACCGATCCAATGAGGAACATACCGAACGAGTGCTGCATTGATCAGAATGGTGATGAGAGAGGCGGCCAACGTGGCATTGTATACGTCACTGCCGATTTGACCAGCCGATCGTGCGGTTTGGATCAACACGAACGAGAATTCACCGATTTGTGTGAGGCCGATTCCTACCAGCGTTGAGGTCGCCCATGGGTACCCGCACAGCCTCACGACGACAGTACGAGTCAAAAACTTCCCAATGACGATCAAGCCGATCATCGTCACAAGGAGGGAAAGATTGTCGATAATGATGCGTGGGTCGATCAGAATGCCGATGGTCACGAAGAAGAGTGCGACGAACGCGTCACGGAGCGAGAGCAATCGGGCCAAGGTTTCATGCGCATACTCGGATGCGCTGATGATCAAGCCGGCCAGGAAGGCACCCAAGGCGAGGGAGAGTCCGACCATCTGCGTGACGGCGGCGGTTCCAAGGCTGATCGCCAGGGTGACCAATAGGAAGAGTTCTTGGTTCTGGGTTCTGGCCACATGCGTCAGGATGTGAGGAATAACCTTGGCACCCAGGTAGCCCAGTGGCACTAAAATGAGCACGGCCTTTGCCAATGCCTGACCGATTAACAGCAGGCGTCCGGAGTCAAACTCTCCGAGGGCCGGTATCAGCACGGTCATTGCCACAACGGCGACGTCTTCAACCAGAACGATGCCGATCATCACCCGTCCATGCATGGAACGAAGTTCTCCTCGATCGATCAGGAGACGAACAAGGATCATGGTGCTCGCAATGGACGTGACGGCTCCGATAATGATGCTTTGAGTGGTCGGCCACCCGAGCAGGTTGCCCATTACGAGAGCTGATCCGATCGACAAAAGAATGCCGAGGAGGCCGCCTGCAAGGGCCACCCATTTGACGCGCACGAGGTCCTGGACGGAAAACTCAAGTCCGATCGAGAACATTAAGAGAATGACGCCGATGTCTGCGAACAGCTCAAAGGCGTGAGGCTCCGAGATGGTCGGCCCCGGGGTAAAGGGACCGATGGCGATACCACCCAGGACGTAGCCGAGAATGAGCGGTTGTCGAGCAATCCGAGCGAGTATGCCGCCCACAACGGCGGCCAGAAACACGATGGCAAGGTCGTCAAAGAAGACGGGATTGGGTTGCACGGCCACCCCTCTTACACGCACAGGCGCTTTATAAATGAGATGAGTTAGGGTCGATTTGGAGCAAGGTAAATACCACAAACCGTGGGGACAATGTTGCTTAATGTATCCGGGGGAGGTTGCAGACATGGTATCGTTTTGAGAACGCTCCAGGGGAGGGAGTGCTCGAAGGAAACCGTGAAAGAGGACGTGCGAAGTCAGTTCTGAAACGATATACTCAGCCGCGCAAGCCAGCCTCAACCATTCAGAGGGAGGTGCATTCATGGGACAACCGCGCATTGCAGCAAAAGAGCCGTCAGTCCTGACCCTGGAAGCAGGAACGTATTACTGGTGCCTCTGTGGACGATCGAGAGATCAACCGTTCTGTGATGGGTCGCACGAAGGGACTGGGTTCGAGCCGCTGGAATTTACAGTCGATGAAACGAAAGAAGTGGCGTTGTGCCAATGCAAGCGGACCAAGACACCCCCGTACTGCGACGGGACACACCAGACGGTCTGACGGTCTTGCTGTCCACAGCAGTGATCCGCCCCCTCGTGTGGAACCTCTTGAGCCGCCATGGGGCGATGGTCCATACTAGTTCATTGTATGGACCGATCGCCCATCTCTCTTTGCGAAACGCTGGCAGAACGCTATCACGCCTTACTGGAAGTGGCGCAGGCCATTTCCGCCCATCGAGACCTCGACGAGCTCTTTCGAGAGATCGCACAGCGCCTTCCTCGTGTGGTGCGAGTTAATTTCGTCGGGCTCTCCTTGTATGACCCAATCAAGGACATGATGCGGTTGCACACTGTTCAGGCGAATGTGCCGGCCGATTTGGTCGGAGGTCATGAGGAATCCATTGATGAGACCCCGGCAGGGGTGGTGTGGCAAACTCAACGACCTCTGCTGGTGCCGAATATTGCCTTTGAAACGCGATGGCCCAATGTGGTGCGCTGTATGCAGGAAGACGGGGCCAGCTCGTGTTGTTTTGTGCCGCTGACGACCGGGGCACGGCGGTTGGGTGCAATCGGATTTCTGAGTTTGGAGAAAGAAGCCTATAGCGAAGCCGATCTGGAATTTCTGCAACAGGTGGCGAACCCCGTCGCCGTTGCGGTGGAGAATGCACTGGCCTTTCAGGAAATTGCCCAACTTAAAGATAAGCTAGCCAAGGAGAAGCTCTATCTTGAGGAAGAGCTCCGACTCGAGCATGGGTTTGAGGACATCATCGGGGATAGTGATGCACTCAAGCAGGTGCTGAAACAAGTGGAGGTTGTGGCACCGACAGATTCGACGGTCTTGATTCAAGGGGAAACCGGAACAGGCAAGGAGCTCATTGCTCGAGCCATCCATCGCCTGAGTGGTCGCAGCGAGCGGACCTTCGTCAAGCTGAATTGCGCCGCTATTCCCACCGGCCTTCTGGAGAGCGAGCTGTTTGGCCACGAACGAGGGGCCTTTACCGGTGCCATCACGCAGAAATCCGGTCGATTTGAACTGGCCGATAAGGGTACGATCTTCCTCGATGAAGTGGGTGAAATCCCGTTGGAGCTACAGTCCAAGCTGCTTCGTGTGCTGCAGGAACAAGAATTCGAACGGCTGGGCAGTACCAAGACGATACGGGTGAATGTCCGCCTGATTGCCGCGACCAATCGGGATCTCAAGGCTATGGTAGAGGCGAAACAGTTTCGCGACGATCTCTACTATCGGCTCAATGTCTTTCCAGTCACGATGCCTCCTTTGCGCGATCGACGGGAAGATATCCCCACCCTCGTCCGCTATTTCACCCAGCACTACGCCCAGCGCATGAAGAAGAACATCCAAACCGTGCCGGCCAAGACACTGGAGATCCTTTCCCGCTATGCTTGGCCCGGCAATGTCCGTGAGTTGGAAAACCTGGTGGAACGGTCGGCCATCCTCACGCAAGGAACCGACCTACAAGTCCCAATCAGTGAGCTGCAGACCACGAGCGACTCGACGGACTCTTCCATGACGGCCCTTGAGGAAGCCGAACGCGACCACATCTTGCGTGCCCTGCAAGAAACCAAATGGGTCGTCGGGGGCGCCGCCGGCGCTGCTGCTCGGCTGGGCGTCAAACGCACCACCCTCCAATCCAAGATGCAGAAATTCGGCATCACCCGCCCTGAGTAGAGCCCGCGCGCTCCAGGTTTTTGATTCGACGTGCAGCCTCTTCCATATAGAGGACGCAATACGTCACTCAAACACATCCTCATACTCAACCAACCGTTTAGCACGCCCATCCTCCTCTGTTTTCAGAAGAGAAAGCATCAGCTTCTGAATGTCCAGTATCTCAAGCTCTTCAGGAGACTGAGGAATCTGCGGGTCATGATTGCCAGGGAGAATGATTTGACAGAGCCATGAGGAAACTGATAACACTTTACTAGTTTCCGTGGTATCTCTTATGCCTTATGCCGACCAGAAAGCCTAAACAGCAAGAACCTTCAGTCGATCAAGCCAGCGTTCGGAGAGTGGTTGCCGTGGCTCGCCGCCAATTCCTTGCCCATGGGTTTCGGTCTGTCAGCATGGATGACCTGGTTGCCGAATTGGGCATCAGCAAGAAGACCTTGTATGTCTGTTTCCCGAGCAAGACGACACTCCTTGAGGCCGTGTTGAAGGACAAATTCAGCGAGGTGGAGGCGGATCTCGGGCAGTTGGCGAAAGGTCAAGCTGCCAATGTTGAGGTAGCGCTCCATCAGTTCCTCAATTGCCTGCAGCGACACACGGCAGAAATTCAACCGGCCTTTGTCAGAGATCTCGGGCGTGAAACGCCGGAACTGTTTCAGCTCATCGAACAACGGCGACGTGAGTTGATCCGACGCTACTTTGGTGGCCTGTTCGAAGACGGCAAAAAAGCCGGCATGATCCGGACAGACATCCCGACCCACCTCATCATCGAAATTTTGCTGGGTGCCGTCCAAGTCATCATGAATCCACCTAAGCTCATGGAGCTTGGTCTTACGGTAGAGCGGGGTTATTCGTCTGTCATTCGTCTCATTTTGGAAGGTGCGCTGGTTGCCAAAGGGAAGGGGTGACCTGATGGATGGTTACAAGCTGCGAAGCAACTCCATTGATGTGCTTCGACAGGCTCAGCACGAACGGAACAGATCAGTCTACTCAGGAGCCACGTCGTTCATCCTGAGGCTCTCGAAGGATCGCCGACGGATTTCACATCAGTTTCTCTCCATCGGACTCATGATGATGGTGTGGGGTGCCCTGGCTGGCTGTAATCAACCTGCCTCTGATCTGGTCCAAGGCTATGTGGAGGGAGAGTATGTCTATGTGGCCTCTCCCTACGGCGGGGCCTTAGCTGCCCTATCGGTACGGCGTGGCGTACAGGTCAATGCCGGCGATCCACTCTTTGCACTGGAGCAAGCATCCGAGAAGGCTGCAAGGGATGAAGCGGAGCGGAAGCTGAGTCAAGCACGGGCGAATCTCGAAGATCGGAGAAAAGGGAAACGACCCTCTGAGCTTGCCTCTCTGAGGGCGCAATTACAACAAGCCCAAGCGGCGCTGCAGCTGTCCCTACGGGAAGTGGCTCGTCAGGAAGCGCTCACGGTAGTGCCTGGTGCCGCGGTGGAGGTGGAGGTAGACCGGGCCCGATCGGTACGGGATCAAAACCAGCAGCGGGTCTCACAACTCGAAGCAGATTTGAATACAGCGCTCTTAGGCTCTCGCACGGATCAAGTTGCTGCGGCCGAAGCGGAGGTTCGAGCAAAGGAGGCAGCGCTTGCCAAAGCGGAGTGGGATCTTGCCCAAAAGCATCAAGTCGCGCCCAAGGCTGGGTTTGTCTTTGACACCCTATATCGGGAAGGTGAATGGGTGCCGGCAGGCCGACCTGTCGTCGTGCTGTTGCCTCCTGACCACATCAAGGTTCGCACATTTGTGTCTCAAATGAAGCTTGGGACGATCAAGCTTGGTGACTCCGTACAGGTCATGGTGGATGGCGTGCAGGGCTCGATCGATGGAAAGGTCGGCTACATATCACCAAAAGCTGAATATACGCCGCCGGTGCTCTATAGCCAGGGTAGTCGTGACAAGCTGGTCTTCCTAGTCGAAGTGCTGTTCGAGCAGACTGCGGCGGTTAATCTGCATCCTGGCCAGCCGGTGGACGTGCAGTTCAGGGGGATTCAATGACGGCCGTCGTCGACAAGCAGGAATTGGCCATCGATGTGAGCGGAATGACCAAGCGGTTCGGGAGCCGTACCGTGGTCGATCATATTGGACTG
>NIUT01000108.1:0-22609 GCA_002254365.1 Nitrospira sp. UW-LDO-01 | reverse complement strand
AGTGCTGTTCGAGCAGACTGCGGCGGTTAATCTGCATCCTGGCCAGCCGGTGGACGTCCAGTTCAAGGGGATTCAATGACGGCCGTCGCCGACAAACAGGAATTGGCCATTGATGTGAGCGGAATGACCAAGCGGTTCGGGAGCCGTACCGTGGTCGATCATATTGGACTGCAAGTGCGTCGCGGAGAGATTTATGGATTTCTCGGTCCGAACGGCAGCGGCAAGACGACGTTTATTCGCATGTTGTGCGGACTGCTTCGAGCGGACGAAGGCAGCGGAACCTGTTTAGGCTATGACGTCATTCGCCAGAGCGAAGCCATCAAAGGCGCTGTGGGGTATATGACGCAGCGCTTCAGCTTCTATGAGGATCTGAGTATCGCGGAGAATCTGGATTTCGTGGCGCGCATGTTCGGGATTCCCGATCGACGAGTTGCCGTGGAGCGGAGTCTCGAACGGTTAGGGTTGGTTGGTCGGAGAGAACAGCTCGCTGGACAACTCTCAGGGGGATGGAAGCAGCGACTTGCACTGGCTGCCTGCTTGATCCATCAACCACGGTTGTTGTTGCTTGATGAACCGACCGCGGGGGTCGACCCAAAAGCAAGACGAGAGTTCTGGGAGCAGATCCATGAGTTGGCTGCAGATGGACTGACATTTCTGATTACCACCCATTATATGGATGAAGCTGAGCGATGCCATCGGCTGGCGTATATTTCCTACGGCAAGTTGCTCGCCGATGGAACAGTCTCAGATGTCATTCAACAGGCACGACTGACGACCTGGTCGGTCAGCGGCCCCAATCTTCATCAATTGGCGGTGGAGCTTCGGCGTCAGCCCGGGGTGCAGCAGGCCGTCGCGTTTGGAGATCGGCTCCACGTCAGTGGCGTCGATCAGGGTACGCTCGAAGCGACAGTGGCAGCATATCGCACCAGTCCCTATGACTGGCATCGGGTCGACGCAGGACTTGAAGATGTCTTCATCCATCTGATGGAACAGTCGTCGGACAACTTCGCATCATGAAGACGCATTCGCCATTTGGGCTATCCCGATTCTGGGCCATCGTCGTGAAGGAATTTATCCAGATGCGCCGCGACCGCGTGACGTTTGGGATGATGATCGGTGTTCCGTTGATCCAGCTTGTCCTCTTCGGCTTTGCGATCAATGCTGATCCCAAACATCTGCCGACGGCAGTGCTGATGGCCGACTACGGTGCTCAGGGGAGGACTCTGCTGCAAGCGATTCGCAACAGCCGTTACTTCCGATTCGTTCGAGAGGTGAAGACTGAGCAGGAAGCCGAGGAAGTATTGGCACGGGGGGAAGCTCAGTTCGTCATCAACATCCCTCCCAATTTCTCGCGGGATGTGCTTCGCGGTGAACGCCCGGCAATCCTCGTCGAAGCGGATGCAACCGATCCCGCAGCGACGAGCAATGCCATCGGCTCGTTACGTGTGTTGGTCACGACGGCGCTCCAGCAGGATCTGCGAGGAGCACTGGCCTATATGGCGCGTGGCGACGATCCGATCGAGTTGCGCGTGCATGCCAGGTATAACCCAGAGGCCATTACGCAATACAACATCGTGCCTGGGCTCATGGGAGTGGTGCTGACCATGACGATGGTGATGATCACCGGGCTGGCCATTACCCGGGAGCGGGAGCGAGGCACGATGGAGAATCTCCTGTCGATGCCGACGAGGCCGTTTGAAGTGATGATCGGGAAGGTGTTGCCCTATATCCTGGTCGGCTACATCCAGGTCATCCTCATTCTCCTGGCAGCACATTTTCTGTTCAACGTGCCGGTAACAGGCAATATTCCAATGCTCTTTGTGTCCGCATTGGTCTTTATCGTGGCGAATTTGGCGATGGGGATCACGTTTTCCACTTTGGCACAGAACCAACTGCAAGCCATGCAGCTCTCGTTCTTTTTCTTTTTGCCGTCTCTGTTGTTGTCAGGATTTATGTTCCCATTTCGCGGTATGCCGCAATGGGCGCAATCGATCGGTGAGATGCTGCCACTCACCCACTTTCTGAGGATTGTGCGAGGGATCATGCTGAAGGGGAACGGAGTTGAAGAGGTCGTCTTGCAACTCTGGCAGATCGCGCTGTTTGCCGTCGTGGTGTTGATGATTGGAGTGAAGCGGTATCGACAGACGCTGGATTGACTGGCAGCACAGACATGCCTAGCGACCTAATCCACCAATCGGATTATCAAGACCCGGTCAGTACGGCCGCAAGCTTGGCATGAAGCAAACGACTCTTCAATCTACAATGCAGAATCTCGGTATCACTCACCCTCTGGCATGACGACTTCTTGTCGGAGCCATTGTCCTTTTCGCCCTCAACAGCCCTTGCAGTCGCATAGGCCTGATTCATTGGAGATCTCCCACGTGGGAGACACGAGGGGGAAACCTCTTGACCTGACGGTATTACGAGGGCTTCACTTCACGTAACCCAATTGTGTTCCCTGCGCCTCGCAGGGGAATCACACATCATAGGAGGTGACCTTATGGGAAGAATATCCAAAGAAACGATGGAAAAAGCATTGGCACAGCTCAAGACCATTTCCGAAAAGGACTATGCGAAAATCAAAGGCATGGTCAATGTCGTCAGGCCGTTTCGAAGCGTACTGCATAAAAATCCTGATGATTATGGCATGACAGAATGGAGCGATATTTATTTTCCGGCCGATGACGGGGTGCCGTTGGAAGGCTGGTACATCCCGGCCAAAGGGGGTGAGAGTCAGAGGTTGGTCATCTTTAACCACGCGCTGCCCATGTGTCGCGCCGGATTTCAGGGACACTTTGGGGAACCCTGGAGCAATTACGACGCCGTTGAAATCGATTTCGTGATTCAGATGAAGCACCTCACCGATGCCGGGTACAACGTCCTGGCGTACGACATCCGCAATCATGGGCGAAGCGGCGCCTCTAACAACGGAGTCAGCGGCATTGGACAGATCGAATGGCGCGACTGTGTCGGGGTCAAGAAATATGTCGATGCCCATCCTCGACTGAGCAAGATGAAGGTCGGGTTATATAGTCAATGTATGGGTGGCAATTCTCAATACGAAGCGATCAATAGGCGGCCGGAGTTGTTCAAGAACGTGGCCTGTCTCTGTAGCCCGATGGTGGTATCCATGCGGGCGATCTATCGGGCATTCTCAGAACTCCAAGGCGTGAGTCAATATTTGGAGCTGTTGGATTTCGAATTATTGAAGGCCGGCGCCTTCTTGATGGATGAAATGACGCCGCACTTGTCCGCTCATGGCGTCACAATGCCGGTCTTGATGGTTCAGGTCAAAGACGACGCCTGGACCAAAAATCCGGAAGACGCGCAAAAAACATTTGATCTGTTGGGAAGCAAAGAAAAAGAGTTGCTGTGGATCGAGGGAACCACCAGACGATTTAAAGATGGCTACAACTATTTCGGAAGATATCCGGAGAAGATCATCCCGTTCTTCGATAAATACATGAAATAGAAGGGGAGCTGTTCTTGCAAGCGTGAGTCGTTGGATGGAAGGTGAAGTAAGGAGGACGTTGTGATGAGAAGATTGATCCTGTATGTGTCGATGGGTGGAATGCTTATTGCCGGCTGTGTCGGCAGTCAACGAGTCGCCCCAATGGAAAACACCCATCAGCTCGAGCAGGCGAATCTCGACAACTTCGATGATCTGGATTTCAACGTCTACAGTGGACAGAAGTGGGAACAATTAGGGCGGAGTCATGCCAAGGATATCCTGGTGCATTGGCCGGATGGTCGTACCACCAAGGGAATCGAGCCACATATTGAAGATCTCAAAGCGATGTTCGTCTTTGCGCCGGACACTCGCATTACAGAGCATCCGATTCGGATCGCTTCTCGTGACTGGACGTCGGTCATGGGAGTGATGGAAGGCACTTTTACCAAACCGATGCAGATCGGCGACGGCAAGACGATTCCTCCGACGGGAAAGTCGTTCAAGTTGTCGATGGTCACCATTGGTCATTGGAAGAACGGCGTGATGGATGAGGAGTGGTTGATGTGGGATAACCATGCCTTCATGCAGCAGATCGGTCTCTTACCCTAGCCCTGACGATATGCACGGGAGCGTTGCGACTTGCGGTGGCTTATCGCAACACTTGGGATTCTCTTGATTCACTTGCTTTTCCCAGCTGGCGTTCGATGCGTGAGTCGGGGGCCAGCCACATGACCGCAACGAAAAAATACCCGGCGAGCGAGAGCCATGGCTGCCAATACGCCAGCGGAATCGATATGAAATAGATCAATAGCGAAATTTTCTCCTTGGCCTTGTCCCCGACGGCTTGAGACAACAGAGACGCATTGCCGTGCAGCGAGGCCAAGGTAGTTACTAACAGATAATATGCAACCCCGGCGCTCAGCAGCACGGTCCCGTAAAGCATGACCGTCAGCGGCTCGAAGTGATTTTCTCCCATCCATCCTGAGGCAAACGGAATAAGCGAGAGCCAAAACAGCAGGTGTAGGTTTGCCCACAAGATCTTGCCGTTCACCTTGTGGATGGAGTGAAGCAGATGATGGTGATTGTTCCAATAAATGCCGACGTACAAAAAGCTCAGGAGGTAGCTGAGAAAAACCGGGGCGATCGCCAGCAGCGCGTTGACGGTCGTCTCGTGCGGGACCTTTATTTCGAGGACCATGATCGTGATGATGATGGCGATCACGCCATCACTGAAGGCCTCCATTCGATTTTTTTGCATGGCCAGCTATCCTAGAGGGAATTGGTGATACACGCAAACACGAACCGGTTGCCCCGTGAGTCCGGTAGACCGAGGAGTGCAATCTCACGGGGCGAATGAGAGCGGTCAGCCGACTTGCCCGAAGCGACCCTTATTGAAATCGTCCGCGGCTTGCCGAATTTCCGCCTCGCTGTTCATGACGAACGGGCCATAGCCGACCACGGGTTCGTCGATAGGCTCGCCTGTCAGGATGAGCAGGATCGCCTCGTGATCGGCATGGATAGTGATGCCACTCCCCTCGCGCTCAAACCGAACGATCTCCGCCTCACCCGCGGCCTGCGTGCCATTGATGATGACGTTGCCGGAAAGCACCGCAATCATGGCGTTGTGTCCTTCGGGAAGGTCAAGCGTGAGATCAGCGGCCTGATCGAGGCGCAGATCCCAGAGGTTGACCGGCGTGAACGTGTGAGCCGGTCCACGGACACCGCGAAATTCTCCCGCGATGATCCGTGCCGTTCCATTCGCCAAAGAGACGGCCGGAATGTCGGCGCTGGTGATCGCCTGGTAGCCGGGAGGACTCATTTTGTCCTTGGCCGGCAGATTGACCCACAGCTGGACCATGCGGAATGGACCGCCTGTTTTACTGTAGTTCGGCGAATGAAATTCCTCATGGATGATGCCGCGGGCGGCGGTCATCCATTGCACGTCGCCTGGTCCGATCGTCCCCCCGTTCCCGGCCGAATCGCGATGGGCCACTTCACCGTCATAGACGATCGTCACGGTTTCAAAGCCACGATGTGGGTGTTGCCCCACGCCTCGCGGCTGGTCGGTGGGGTCGAACCGATGCGGACCCGCGTAATCAAACAGCAGGAACGGACTGACGTCCGCACTGTCGTGGTGGTAGGAAAACAACGACCGGACAGGGAACCCGTCTCCGACCCAATGACTCCCGTGTGACCGCAGAATGTCGGCAATCTTCTTCATGGTTGCTCCTTTCTCGATACGATATCTTGACCTTTCCTCTCGCGTTGAAAGGTAGTATAGGTTCGTCTCATCGACTTTCAAGTACGGTCCAGGAGGATACCGCCAGTGGCCAAGAACATCGGTTGTCCCACGGAGCAGACACTCGACCTCATCTCAGGCCGTTGGAAGGCCTTGGTGATCTATTGGTTGCTCAAAGGCGATCGGCGATTTAACCAGTTGCAACGCGACCTCAACGGCATCACCCATCGGACGCTGACGAAGCAGTTACGTGAACTGGAGGCCGACGGTCTGGTCGAGCGGCATGATTTTGCGGAAAATCCGCCGCGCGTTGAATACCGCCTTTCGGCGCTTGGACAGTCCCTCGAACCCATCTTGCTTGCGATGCATGAGTGGGCCGTGGCCCACCCACAGGTCAACGGCAAATATCGCCGTTCGTGACGTAATCGGTGGACCAACCCTCTGTTTCCACCTCAGCTCTCCATATGGGCGCAGATCGCTCAACCAGGTGCCGATCCATATCGGCACCTGACGAACCGTCGTCGGCATGGCTTCGTCACTTTCTGGTTGACAGAGCGGGGCCTTTCCTCAACTGAGCAATTCTCTCTCAAGAATTCCACGTGTTAGCGCGTGGGTTGCAGAACGCTTCAATCTGGAATGTTCCTTGCCATAGGTCTTGGCAGTATCGCATCAAAAAAGCGGAGGTGACGTTATGAAGGAGATGATGCTGTGGGGTTGGTGGTACGGAGTGCTCCTGACCGTGCCACTGTTTGCGACAGGCATAGCAATGAAAGCTCGGATGAGACGAGCGGTGGCACAGGTTCGGAAGTGTCCATCCATCAACCTGTAAGCTGGAGGTGTGACATGTCATTTTTCAAGACAGATGATTCGTGGGCTGGTCTGATTCTGAGAATCGGACTTGGAAGTGTGATTGCTGCGCATGGCGCGCAGAAGCTACTCGGCTGGTTCGGGGGAGTCGGATACGAGGGGACGATGGGATTCTTCACACAGAAGATGGGACTGCCATGGCTCGTGGCTTTTCTTGTGATGATCGGGGAGTCATTCGGCAGTGTCGTCTTGATTGCCGGACTACTCACGCGATTCACCGCTGCCAGTTTCATCGTCATCATGATCGGCGCGATTACGATCGTGCATTGGCCGCAGGGATTGTTCATGAACTGGTTCGGCCAACAATCAGGCGAAGGGTTTGAATATCACTTGCTGGTCATCGCCATGAGCATGGCACTCGTGATTATTGGCGGAGGCAAGTGGGCGTTGGACAGTGCCGTTGCCCGCTGGCTTGAGCGAGGTGAGGCAGTCCCGGATCGACTGGTGAAACGGGCCGCCTAACTGGAATATCTGAGAGGAGGGCATCATGCGACGGATTATTAGCCAGCCCAAACTTACAGCGTTCAATCCCCCCGCGGCATGCGCCGACCATTCGGCATCGTGCCGCGGGGTCGGCAGGCCATCTGACTTTGTCAGGCGCGCCATCACTTGGGGATAAATGTCTTTTCTCCAAACAATCAACGGTTTTGATGATGCGGGTTTCATCAAATACTGCTGGAACGTAAGTTGCTGTAACAACACAGAGTGAATTCTTAGCAGAGGGAGGTTCATCATGGCGATGGCAGAATCTTTGGAGCGCAAGCCGAGGGGAGTAGAGAATCCTGCTGGTTCTATACGCTGTTCCAGATGCAACGGCCTTATGGTTGTCGAAGAGGGGTTTGATTCTCTGCTTGGTATCAGCGAGACGGCAGCTTTCCTGCGGCGATGTGTGCAATGTGGCGAAGTGATCGATCCGGTTATCTTGCAGAATCGCCAATCACAATTCGCATATGCCCTAAGTTGAAGCGACAAGAAAGATTGCTGTGAGATGGGCCTATGTTAAAGATCACTAGTCAGCGGGACGGAGCGTCGGACGGAGTTTCGCTTATCATTGAAGGGCGTCTTGCCGGTCCCTGGGCCGAAGAGCTCAGGACCTATTGCCGACGCACATTCGACAATCAGCAGCGATGCACGCGAATCGATTTGACCGATGTCACTTTCATTGATGCGGATGGAAAGTTGCTGTTAACTCAGCTCTGGCAACAAGGCGTGGAGTTACGGGCCTCCGGCTGTTTGACCAGGTGTCTGGTCGAGGAGATTACGAAGGCGGGTCGTACTGATTCAGTGGAGTGGCATGGTGACGGGAGCGTTGGATGATGGCACAATGTACTCTCGCCGATCCGGTTTATTGCCGTGATGTCTCTCGGCGAGGAGGCTTATCTGGCTTGGACTTGCCGCCGTTGCATGCTCCTCAGTACAATACTCTGTTTCTCCTGTGTGGAGAAGAAGATGTATAGGGATTGCCAAGTAGGGTAGGTAGTATGGAGAAGAGGTATCAATTGAAGGCACATATTGCAACGTTGTGGGTGTTGGGTGCAATTGGACTGGCCGGCTGTAATCAAGAGACCGCTTCAATGCCGGCGCAGCCGGTGCCTCGGGTGGAAGTCGTCACGGTTCAAACTCAAGTTCTTCCTGATGAACCGGAGTTTATCGGTCGAGCGGAGGCCTCCCGTCCGGTCGAGATCCGGTCGCAAGTCACTGGGATTTTGAAGGCGGTGCTCTATCCTGAAGGCCGCGATGTGAAAAAGGGCGATCGCCTCTATCAAATCGATCCGGTGCCCTTCAAGGCTGCGGTTGCGAGTGCCAAGGCCAAGATCGCGCAGGCGGAAGCGCGTGGCGTCCAGGCCAGACAGGATTTAGCCAGGGTAAAGCCATTGCTGGCGGAGCAGGCGGTGAGTCAAAAGGATGTCGACGATGCCATCGCGCAAGAGTTATCCGCCAATGCGGCACTGCAAGGGGCGCAGGCTGATCTCATCAAGGCCCAGTTCGACATGGACAATACGCTCATCACCGCGCCGATCAGTGGGATTATCGAGCGCAGTCGGTACTATGAAGGACGGTTGGTCTCGGCTCAAACCGATCTCTTGACCACGATCCATCGAGTCGATCCCATGTACGTGGTGGTGAACGTACCGGAGACGTTCATCCTGAAACGGCGACGAGACATTGAAGCGAAGCTGATTGCTCATCCGGGAGACTATCAATTGCGAGGCCGGCTGACACTCATGGACGGGACGGTTTATCCCCAAGAAGGCGTGCTCGATCTCTTAGAGCCTGGGTTGCGGACGGAAACCAGTACACGCCAAACGCGGATCACCTTTCCGAATCCCAAACGGATCATCCTCCCAGGGCAATTTGTGAAAGTCCGATTCACGGGCGATACGAAAACGAATGCGGTTCTTGTTCCACAGCGATCGGTGTTACAAGGTCCACAGGGCCCGTTCGTCTTTGTGGTCAACCGTGAAGAAAAGGTCGAGATTCGAGACGTCGTGGCGTCGGATTGGAAAGGGGACCAGTGGCTCATCGATCACGGCCTGAATGCCGGCGATCGGGTGGTCGTCAATGGGATCATGCAGATAGGCCCTGGGGCACCAGTGAATGCGGTTCCTTGGGTTGCCGCCAATACGGAATCTACTCCTACCCGTCCTCAATAAGGAACAACCGTGATTTCGCACATTTTTATTGATCGGCCGATTTTTGCTTCGGTGGTGTCGATTTTTGTGGTCGTGATGGGACTGCTGGCCATGCAGTTTCTGCCGATCGCGCAGTTTCCAGAAATTACTCCTCCAGTGGTCCAGATCGATGCGGATTATCCAGGCGCCAGCGCTGAAGTCGCGGCGGAAGCCGTCGCCCGTCCGATCGAAGTCACCCTGCCGGGTATCGACAATCTGCTGTACTACGAGTCGACCAGCAGTAACGACGGACATGTCACGATCAAGTTGACGTTCGAAATCGGAACGAATCCTGACATTGCTCAAGTCCAGACGCAGAATCGGGAGAAACTCGCCGAACCTCAGCTGCCTCCGGAAGTCGTCCGACAGGGCATCTCGGTCAAAAAGATGTCCCCCGATCTTGTGTTGGTGGTGGCGCTCAAGTCGACCGACCCTCGGCACGATGCCGTCTTTCTCTCCAACTATGCCACGCTGCGGATCGTTGATGATCTGAAGCGCGTCAAGGGTGTCGGGGATGCGCTGGTGTTTGGTCAACAAAATTACAGCATGCGGATCATCCTGAACCCGCTGCTGATGGCCAAGCTGGATCTCACGCCGAGTGATATCACGGCCATCATCCGTGAGCAGAATCGTGATTATCCGGCGGGGACGATCGGTCGTGAACCGGCTCCGAAGGGGACAGAGCTGACGATCCCCATCATCACCAAAGGTCGCTTGACCGAGGTCAAGGATTTTGAAGAGCTGATTGTGCGCGCCCTTCCCGATGGTTCGACGGTGCGGCTCAAGGACGTGGCCCGTATTGAGTTGGGGGCCCAGGCCTATGGCCTCGAAGGTCGATGGAACAGCAAACCGACGACCTTTGTTCTGACGTTCTTGTCACCCGGAGCGAATGCACTCGATACCGTGCGGCGCACGCGGGCTCAGATGGATGAACTGGCCAAGAGTTTCCCCCCCAGCGTGTCGTATGACACACCATACGACACCACGCGGTTTATTGAGATTTCAATTAAGGAAGTAGTCAAGACGTTGCTGGAAGCGATGGTGCTGGTCGTGTTCGTCGTGTATCTGTTTCTTCAGACTTGGCGCGCCACCATTATTCCCACCGTGGCCGTTCCTGTCTCGCTGATCGGCACATTCATCGGTCTCTATGCCCTCGGGTTCTCCATCAATACGATCACGCTGTTCGGGATGGTCTTGGCAATCGGGATTGTGGTCGACGACGCGATTGTCGTGGTGGAGAACGTCGAACGGCATATGCGGGAAGGCCGCCTCACGGCGAAAGAAGCGGCCAAGCGGGCGATGGGTGAAGTGACCGAGCCGATCATCGCCATCGTGTTGGTGCTCGTGTCTGTCTTTGCGCCGGTCGGCTTTATCGGCGGGATTACCGGGGCTCTGTATAAACAATTTGCCGCGACGATCGCAATTTCCGTGACGGTCTCCGGGTTTGTCGCGTTGACGCTGAGTCCTGCGCTCTGTGGGGTGGTGTTGACATCCCACGAGGGGAAACGGAGCGGGGTTTGGGATTGGTTCGATCGCCTATTCAACCGGACCCAGCGGGGCTACACACGTGTCACAGGTGCGCTGCTCGTGAGGCCGATTCGTGTCATGGCGGTCTTTGTGCTGTTGCTGATCGCCTCGATCGGACTGTTTGAAAAGTTGCCGAAAAGTTTTTTGCCCGAGGAAGACCAAGGGTACTTCATCGTGATCGCGCAACTCCCTGACGGGGCCTCGAAGCAGCGGACGGTGGCAGTCCTCGAAAAGATCGAACGATTTTTTCAGGCCATTCCGGCTGTCCATTCCACCGACGCACTGACCGGGCAGAATTTCGTCTTCGGGACGAGAGGACCGAACTCGGCGACCATGTTTGTCCCGTTGCAATTGTGGGATGACCGTCCGGAGCCTCAGTACCATGCGAAGGCGTTGGTGGGTGCGGCGTACGGAGAGTTTGCGAAGATTCCCGAGGCCCTGCTCCTTGCCTTCAATGCACCGGCTATTCGTGGCGTCGGTGCCGTCGGCGGTTTCTCAGCTCAAATCCAAGATCCCAGCAGCGGCGACTTTAAGAAATTCGCTATGGTGGCGCAGCAATTCGTCGAACGCGCCCAGAAGGAACCGGCGATCGGACGGGTTGGAACCAATTTCCGCGTCTCCTCACCGAGGCTCTATGCCAATGTGAATCGAGAGCGGGCGAAAGCGCTGGGCGTACCGATTTCTGACATTTTTGATACGCTCCAGGCGTACTTCGGTAATTTTTACATCAATGACTTCATCAAGTTCGGTCGCGTCTATCATGTGCAGACCGAAGCCGATGTCGAGTTTCGCGCGACACCGCAAAACCTGTCGAATATCTATGTGAGAGCCTCGAGTGCACGGGGCGTCAATATGATTCCGCTCGACACGGTTGTGACGGCGGAGTACCAGAGCGGACCGGACCCGGTGAACCACTTCAATGGGTACAACACGGCGTTACTCTTGGGCGCAGCCGCGCCGGGGTTCAGTTCAGGGCAAGCATTGGAAGCTCTGGAGCGAGTGGCGAAAGAGGTGCTGGTTCCTCAGGGATATGCTATTGATTGGAGTAACATCTCGTTTCAAGAGCGTCGGGTCGGCGGGCAATCCAATCAAGTCTTTATCCTTGGATTGTTGATGGTGTTCCTGGTCTTGGCGGCCCAGTTCGAGAGTTGGGTCGTACCGTTTGCGGTGATTTTGGCCGTTCCATTCGGGATTTTTGGTGCGCTGACGGCCGTGTGGCTTCGTGGATTTGAGAACGATCTCTATTTCCAGATCGGGTTGGTGACCTTGATCGGGTTGTCGGCAAAGAATGCGATCCTGATCGTGGAGTTCGCGAACACCCGATACGAGGCAGGGCGCCCCCTCCTTGAGGCGGTCGTCGAAGCTGCGCGGTTGCGTTTCCGACCAATTATCATGACCTCGATGGCCTTTATTTTTGGTATGTTTCCAATGGTCATCGCCAGTGGCGCAGGAGCGGCAAGCCGTCAATCGATCGGCACCGGTGTGTTGGGTGGAATGTTGGGAGCGACGTTCCTGGCCATCTTTTTTGTTCCCCTATTCTATGCCGTGATTCGTAAGTGGACTCCAGGTAGAGCTCATGCCGGTGCTACGGCAACCCAGCTGACTGAGTCACCGTCACCAGAGGGGAAGGCTTAACGTGCGCATAATTACGCTTATCGGATTGTCATTGCTGCTCCTGTCCTGTTCGATAGGACCGGATTACAAGCGACCACCGGCCGATGGAGAAGACCGCTTCCGAATGGCCGATGGTGAGGCTGAATTGCCGTCCTTGGCCAACCTGCCTTGGTGGGATCTCCTTCGCGATGAGCAGCTTCAACAGCTCATTCGGATGGCGCTCGCTGAAAACCGTGATCTTCAGCGGGCTGTCGCAACCGTCGAAGAATTTCGAGCGAGGGCTCTGGTTGCGAAAATGGACTATGTGCCGGGCATTACGGTCTCAGCGAGCTTGCCGGCTGGCCGGAAAGCGAACTTCCTCTTTCCCGGTTTTGCGAGCCCATTCAATTATTACTTGTTTGGTAATCTGGCCTGGGAGGTTGACCTGTGGGGTCGAGTCAGGCGCATGAATGAAGCGGCGCGTGCTGATCTAGTGTCCAAGGAAGAAAACCGCCGGGCTGTGACGATTCAACTGGTCAGTGCGGTCGCCGAGGCGTATTTCAACTTGCGCCAGTTCGACCTGCAGCTCGATATCGCAAAGCGGACGCTGCAGTCGTGGGAAGAGTCGGTACGGATCGCCCAAGCCAGGCTGCGCCAAGGGATGACGTCGAAACTGGACGCCGATCAGTTTGAAGCGGAGCGTGCGAATGCCGCAGCTCGTACGGCGGAGCTTGAGCGGCAGATGATCCAAACTGAGAATCACTTGAGCGTCTTGCTGGGACGGAAGCCCGTTAGTATTGCACGCGGTCGCGCATTGGATGAACAGATCGTGCCTCCCACGATTCCTGCCGGTCTCCCATCTGAGTTGTTGCAGCGGCGGCCTGACATCTTGGTCGCGGATCAACAATTAGCGGCGGCCACGGCTCGTATCGGTGCAGCCAAGGCGGAGCGGTTCCCGAGAATTACGTTGACCGGACTAGCAGGCATGGCTCATCCAGAATTATCCTTAATCTTCAATGATCCCTCGACCTTTGGCGTGTTTGGTGCTGGTCTTGCTGCGCCTCTCTTAAACGCGCAAGTGTTGGGCTTTCAACAGGAAGCCGTCGAGGCGCAAAGCAAGCAAGCGCTGGCGCAATACCAACAAACGGTCTTGACGGCCTTTCGCGAAGTTGAAGACGCGCTGGTCGCCGTGCGTACGGCTCGTGTGCAGGGTGAGGCGCAACAACAACAGGTGGCCGCGTTACAGTCGGCGCTCAAGCTGGCTGAACTGCGCTATAAGGGGGGGCTGGCGAATTATCTGGATGTGCTGGTGGCGCGTCGAAATCTCTTCGAATCGGAGCTGGCCTTGACGAGTACACGCCGGTTATTATTGGCGTCGACTGTGCAGCTCTATAAGGCGCTCGGTGGCGGATGGAATCCGGAGACGCCGTCAGCCGAGGAGAATAAAGGGTCTTAACGTGGATCAGCAGGGGCATATTCAAACCCCCATTCATGAGTTACTGGCCAGTCGGTGGAGCCCTCGTGCTTTCGATGATCGGTCTGTTGAGACCGACCTATTACGAATGTTGTTTGAGGCTGCTCGATGGGCGCCTTCCTCGAATAATGAACAGCCATGGCGATTTATCGTGGCGACGAAGGATCATGAGGCGGATTGGGCCAGACTATTCGAGTGTCTGGTGGAAGGCAATCGCCGATGGGCCTTTCGTGCACCGGTTTTGGTGCTTTCTATCGCGAGCATGCATTTTCAGTACAATGGAAGACCCAATCGGCATGCGTTTCATGATACGGGTTTGGCGACGCAGAATCTTGTGTTGCAAGCGGGGGTTCATGGATTGATGGCCCGTCAGATGGCGGGATTTGATGTGGAAAAGGCTCGAGCGGAGCTTCAGATTCCTACCGGCTATGAACCGGTTGCCATCATTGCAATCGGCTATCCTGGTAACCCAGATGTCCTTCCTGACCAACTGCGCGAACGGGAACTCCAACCGAGGAGTCGTCGCCCGATCGGCGAGTGGACTTTTTCAGGTCAGTGGGGAACTCCGTACTGAGCACAGCACCATACTCGATCTGAACGAGGAGTCGTATCAATGAAATCATTGAGCGGAAAAGTCGCGATTGTGACAGGTGCCTCCAGTGGAATCGGCCGCGCCATTGCGGAGCGATTGGCGGACGAGGGTGTCATTGTCGTGGTGAACTACAATCGGAGCGAAGACAAAGCGAAGGAAGTGGTCACGGTGATTCAAGCAAAGGGCGGAAAAGCGCTCGCAACCCAGGCCGACATGGGCCAGGTCGCAGATGCGCGTCGGCTCGTGGTTGATACGGTGAGACAATTCAACCGGCTGGATATTCTGGTGAATAATGCGGGAAAGTTTATGCCCAAATCCCTCGAACAGACGACGGAGGAGGACTTCGAGAGCGTGATCGCGCTCAATGCGAAGGGACCATACTTTGCGATGCAGGAAGCAGCCCGTGTGCTCAAAGACGGTGGGCGCATCGTCAATATTTCGACCTGCGGAACGCATCTGAGTTTCCCTGGGGCGACGGCCTATCTGGGGAGTAAGGCGGCTCTGGAACAATACAGCAAAGGGCTTGCACAGGAATTGGCTCCGAAAGGGGTGACGGTGAATACGGTGTCACCTGGTTTTACGGAGACCGGCATGATGACCGACGAATACCGACAGGTCGGTATGCAACTGACGCCACTGAAGCGACTTGGCAGTCCGAAAGATATCGCCGACGTAGTGGCATTCATTGTCAGCGAAGAAGCACGGTGGCTGACGGGGCAAACGATACAAGCTGGTGGCGGCATCGTCATGTAACAGGATGGTGGGATGATGGCGAGACACAATATCTCAAGCGGCGGTCAGTGGGAGGGGAAGATCGGCTATTCACGAGCGGTGCGAGTGGGCGGCCATATCTCGGTGTCTGGATCGACGGCAATGACTCCTTCCGGGCTGGTTGGGAAAGGCGATCCCTATGCGCAGACCATTCAAACCTTGAAGACGATTGAAGCGGCTCTTCAGCAGGCCGGTGGGTCCTTATCCGATGTGGTGCGAACCAGGATCTACATGGCCAATATCGATCAATGGCAAGAGGTCGGGCGGGCGCACGGAGAAGTGTTCGGCACTATCAGACCAGCGACGACGATGGTCGAAGTGAAGCGGTTGATCGATCCGGACATGCTCGTAGAAATTGAAGCTGATGCCGTTATCGGGTAGCGATCCCGCTGTCGCGCATCTGGCGGCAGTCGACCCGGTCATGCGTCGGTGCATCGAAGACATCGGCCCCTGCACGTTACGACCAAACCTCCGTCGGTCTCCATTCGAATCACTGGTCTGCGCGATCGCCCACCAACAACTTCATGACAAGGCCGCCGAGAGTATCCTCACGCGGTTCGTTGCGCTCTTCCCTCGCCGGAAGTTCCCTCGTCCCGATGACCTTCTCATGATGAACATGCGCTCGATGAGAGCGGCCGGGTTCTCACGCGCAAAGATCTTAGCGCTGCGTGATCTCGCCGCCAAGACGCTCGACGGCACGGTACCGACGAGTCGAGTCATTCAGAAGCTGGGAGATGACGAGATTATCGAACGATTGGTCGAGGTGCGAGGGGTTGGGCGTTGGACGGTCGAGATGCTGCTGATTTTTTCACTCGGCCGACCGGATGTGCTTCCGGTCGATGACTTTGGTGTGCGGAATGGATTTCGGATTGCGTACGGTCGCCGCTCGATGCCGACGCCCAAACAGATATTTCAGTATGGCGAACGGTGGAAGCCCTATCGTACAGTAGCGGCTTGGTATCTCTGGCGAACCGCGGATCGGGAAAAACAGGCGAAGCAGGTCTTGTAATGGCGGATCGAAACAAACGACTTGACTCCAATATGCCCGGCAACTTTTATGTCGATGCGACCTGTATCAACTGCGACACCTGTCGCCAGCTGGCGCCGGTGAGTTTTGAGGAAATCGGTAGATATTCGGCAGTCAGCCATCAGCCGGTCGGTGGACCTGAAATTCATCGAGCCTATCAGGCCTTGCTCACCTGTCCTGTCGGGGCCATCGGAACCGAGCAGAGCGACAAAGCCTTACTTGAAACAGCGATGGCAAGCTTTCCGTTGTCTATCGATGATGGTGTGAGTTATTGCGGCTTCAATTCCGAGAAGTCGTTTGGGGCCAACAGCTTTTTGATCGAACATCCGGATGGGAATTGGTTGGTCGACTCTCCTCGCTATATCAAGCATCTTGTTGAAGCCTTTGAGCGAAGGGGCGGCATTGCCCATATCTTTCTCACGCATGAAGATGATGTGGCTGATTCGGACAAGTATGCGTCCCATTTCGGCGCCAAGCGGATCATTCATCGGGCGGATGGAAAAGTGGCTGCCACGGCGGAACAGATGATTGATGGAGAGGAGGTAAGCCAAATCGGATCGGATTTCCAGATTATTCCGGTGCCCGGCCATACGGCGGGTAGCATGGCATTGCTCTATCGTGAGACCTTTCTGTTTACCGGCGATCATCTCTGGTGGAACCCCCATACAAAGGCGTTGGAAGCGCCCACACGTCTGATTTGGAACAAGGCAGCGTTGCTTGATTCGATCGAGAAGCTCTTGGAGCATCGTTTCGAATGGGTGCTGGCCGGGCATGGTGATCGGGTACACCTGTCGGTCGAGGACATGCAGGCACAGCTACAAGCTCTTGTTTCACGTCGTCAACGACGTGGTATCGCGTCCTAACGAGGTCTATGCCAGTTACTGAGTGGATCGATCGCAATATTCTTTCCCTTGGCCGTGATATGCGGCTGTCGTATCTCCCGCCACTCATGGTTTACGTCGCTTATGGGATTTCCGGTCTCACCGGGATCGTCGGCACATTTTTCGTGAAAGACTACCTGGGCTTATCCGCATCATTTCTTGCTGCACTAGGATTCTGGGCAGGGATTCCCTGGGCGCTCAAGATGCCGATTGGTCATACGGTCGATCTGCTCTGGCGGTGGAAGAGTTGGCTGGTCGGACTTGGTGCAGGGCTGTTGACGGTGAGCCTTGCCATCATGGCTGCGTTGATTGGTGATCGAGAGGCGATGACCGCCATCCTGCCGGCGGAGGTGTGGTATGTGATCAGCGTGTTACTGGCTCCCATCGGGTATGTCGTGCAGGATGCGGTGGCCGATGCCATGACGGTCGAAGCAGTCCCTCGGGTCGATGACCAAGGGCGAGTGTTTGATGGTCAGACACGCAAGTTGATGCACACGACGATGCAGACGCTTGGCCGTGTCGCGATCGTCGGTGGCGGGATCGCGGTCGCATTGGTGAATGTGTATGTCTTCAGTGGAACCGAGGGGATGCCGCAAGCGGAGCTCATTCAGCTTTACCAGCGGATCTACCTGATGGCGATGGTCATTCCTTTCGTTTCGGTGATTGGTGTGGGGGTGGCCTGGTGGTTACAGCGAAGCCAGAAGCAGAACCTTGTTCAACAAGGGTTTTCGGTCGAACAGGTAGAGCAGATGGTCAACGTGCGTGATGTGGAAGGCGAACCGACGAAGCCCAATTGGTGGATTCTTGGTGGGAGCCTGGCCTTTGTGCTGTTCACGTTGACGGTGGGACTCGGCGGGTTCCCGTATCGGGAAGAGATCGTGTTTACCGGCTCTATGACCATCGTGCTGTTCTTGATGTCGCGGCTGATGCGGGAGCTGGAGCCGGATAAACGGCTCACGTTGGTCGGTACCGCCGCGGTGGTCTTTTCTTTACGCGCGATTCCGGGGTCGGGCCCTGGCGCCACCTGGTGGATGATCGACGATCTCAAGTTCGATCAACAGTTTCTCTCGGTACTGTCACTCATCGGCGGCATTGTGGCTCTCGTCGGTATGTTTATCTTTCGTCGATTTATGGCCGAGCGGTCGATTGCCTATGTGGTCGGATTTTTGACCATCGTGGGGACGATCCTTGCCGTACCAATTACGGGGATGTATTACGGACTGCACGAATGGACGGCCAGCCTCACCGGGGGAATTGTCGATGCGAGATTCATCGCATTGATCGATACGGCCTTAGAATCTCCGTTGGTGCAGATTTCCATGATCCCCATGTTGGCCTGGATCGCCAACTCGGCTCCGGCCAATCTGAAAGCCACGTTCTTTGCGGTGATGGCTTCTTTTACGAATCTGGCGCTTTCCCTCGGCCAGCTCGGGACTAAGTACCTCAATGAGATCTTCGTCATCACACGAGGAGTCAAGGACCAAGCCACCGGAGCCATCCAAACCCCTGCGGATTACAGCCAACTCGGTGAGCTGCTGATTGTGCAGCTCCTGCTTGGACTGTGTATTCCCTTTTCAGCGATCCTGTTTGCGAAGCTCACAAAATTTAAGAGCGTGTGAGCAGGATGTTGAAAAACGCCGTCGACTTCGTTCTCACATCGCTCAAGCCTTCAACGTACCAACCGCGTACGCTTCAGGCCTTCGCTCGCTGCGGCCTTGTCGAACAACGTTCTTGACCATCCTGCGTGCTTCGGTCTCACGACACGGCATTTCGATTTCTGATCGAGATGCTCATTGATAGACCTATGGGGAATGGTAGAGTCGGCTCATGCAGGACGAAAGTCGGATATCAAAACTAGCCGTCACGTTGACAGTTGTGCTGACTGGGCTAACCCTTTCTTGCACCAAATATGACCAGGAGATCAAGCTTGAAGACGTGAGGAAATCTCAAGGCTTGGTATTGAGAAAGACTGCGTCAGGGCCTGTTTACTCAATAGCTATTCGGGGTCGAGGAACCATTTCTGGTCGAGCACGAGTAACATTGATGGAAGAGGGTAGTCTGCGCAAGACGGAGACTTTAGAGGGTAGAGTGAATTTTCAGTGGGGAGGCGATTGGTACGGCGATACTGCAGAACTCCAGTATGAGCCTATCAATGTAACAGGGGGAGACATGGTAATTGACTATTCTTTCGCAACTCTCGAGTGACCGTTCAAATGTGACCTGATATTTCCCTGACCCGTGCGCTTTCAGAAGCGATATAAAACGATTAATCGGTCTTGTCGAATGGCCGATGGTCCCAAGCACCATGGACATGTCTGGTCATCTCTCAGCCGCTTGGGTTGCCCACTGTGTTAGGGCTTCTGCATCTTCAAGAACATCAAGGGGTACCTCGTAAAAAGACTTGAGCGTCTGTTTGACGTTCGGACGAAATGGTTTCATGCCCTGTTCCTTGTAGCGAGGCAGGGTGGTCTCGGTGACTTTGAAATAGAGGCGGCCTTTGTGAATGATTCCGAAAAATGAGGCGTTCTGGGAGAGCCCGTACCCGCCGAACATGGCGCGAGCGGTCACGCCTCGCAGGTCCGCCAATTGATCAAGGACAAAATCTTTGAAGCCATCACTCTTTGCCGCCATTCATCATCCGGGTTTTCGTGCCGAAACCATTCGGACCGCGATGGGTAAGGCGATCACTGACCCTTTCTGGTATTGCCCAGCCGTTGCAATGATCCGTTGCCTCGCTTCTGTCTGTTGTGTCGAACTGAGCTTGGCCCATACATTCTGAATCGGTGCAGCAATATCCATAAGGCTAGAGAAGTACTCATCAGCTGCAGCGAATCGCACGTCACCCAGAAATTCTTGCTCGGCAATATCAGTCAATTCAGCTTGCTTCAGCATGTCCGCGAGTTCCCCCGGTTTTGCTAAACGGAAAATACCCGGGGCTGTTGGATCTGGTGGCGGAATCTCAATGAATTGTTTGATGATGTCGATGGGTATCTTGAGGTACGGGTTCTTGTCCGGCGCAGACCAGACTGCAGCCGCGAGCCAGGTGTTCGGTTTGAGGGTGCGGGCGATCTCGGTAACTGCCTTGGGTATTTCCGGCAAGAACATCAGGCAGAAGCGGGTTGTCACCGCGTCGAACGAAGCAGCCTCAAACGGCAATGTCGTGACATCACCCGTTCGGAATGTGGTATTTGATAGTTTCAGTGACGCGGCTTTTCGTCTCGCGGCGTCGAGCATCTGCTCAGCCAGGTCGATTCCTGTGACGCTGCCGGTCGCCCCCACTGTCTGGGCAGCGAGCAGTGCGGGATAGCCGGTCCCTGATCCCAGGTCGAGCACGCGCATGCCCGGCCGTACCCGAGCATCAGCGACTAGCCGATGATTCAAGAATGCCATCTGTTCGTCAAAGAAGCGGTCCCATTTTTCCCAGCCGCCGGCGACGCGGTTCCAATCCTGTCGTTGATTCTCAATGACCTGTTCAGCTGATGGCGACATGGGGACATTACCTCAGCGATTGTAGGGTCTGGCGCATCTCTTGGAGCTCAGACACAAAAAGTTCTAGATGTTGGTCCCGTTGTGGTTGATCATCCTTGAACTTCCAAAGCCGTTTGAAGATCGTCTTGAGTTCCTTATTGTGCGTGACGGCCAAGGCATAGGTCGGCTGTTGTCTCGTGGATTTGTCGATGCTGCAGACGTTATCGTCGATGGCATGAAACTGATTATGGAGATCGTCGAACGCCTGATCGACTCCCTTGCCGCCTTTTGCTTTCAGGGCGGTCGCTTCCGCCATACTCGTCAGGTTGATCAGTGTGTCGACGCCGGTCGCACCCTTCGCCTTTGCGGTAAACTCCTTGGCGTGAGGGTAAAAGAGATAACTACAGCCGCTCGTGCTCAACAGGAGCAGCCCTATCAATACAAGTCGCCCGTTCCATCCCATATGCGGTCCTTTCTCAAAGTGGCTGATTGAGCAGGAAGAACCCCTCCCCACCACCTGACGTGACAGGGGAGGTTCTTCGCGTACGAGAAATGCAAACTAGACCTTGATTGTTACAGTTTGCACGGCTGCCTGAACCTTGGCTGCCATTTCCGGTGGGATCGACTCCAACTTGTGGCATTGCTTTGCGTGAGTGGCAACGAGCTGCATCAATTCCGCCTCGGTTTCAGCCCGTACTTGGAACCCGCAGCCCCCGGATGGTTGCACGTCCAGACAGCCGAGTTGTTTGTACTGTTTGTCTGCCATGATTCGCCTCCTCTGGTTTGAGAGTGGGATCGTGATGATTGGTACAGGTGGCCGGGAAGCTGTGGGACCCTACCGGCACGGCCGTACGTTCCCTACTCGGGTTGTTATAGAACCTTTCGTCCGGCTCACGTTAGCTGCGATCGTAGTGGATTCGTCTAGCGAGATCAACTCTTGATATGTGTTGGGTTCGACTCGTAGGGGTCTGTGGCTGTGCATTCAAGGTCCGACTCGGTGTGGCGGTGTCTCGGGACAAGACGTACTGCTGGTGGAGGAACAGGGGTACTTGTGGTGATTCCCTGGAGGGAAGGGTGCTGTGAGGTAGCAAACGAATGTGAAAGGGTAAGCTCAGTGGACTGGGAGAAAATGAATACGAGACGACGACAGTCCTACACGGACTTCCCGATTCCCAGTAGATGGGCATAGTTCACAACACAAGAGGGAGGGAAGATCAAGCTCTCCCCCTTCTTAGGGCTTCACGAGCAAGCCGGTAGTCAGGTTCTGGTCAGGTAGTTGTGTCGCTGGCATTTGGCCAGAGAGACAATGAAGCTCCAACCACCAGATAGACGATGCCCATGATGATGGCCCCGAGGTGGAGCTCATACCATGCGCTCATCCCAAGGAATAGCTCGTTCAGAATAAGAGCCAGAACCAGCATCACGAACCCAATCCAATTGATGAAACTCATGCCCATGGGTTGTCTCCTTTCAGTGATGGGGTGTGCCCAGCTAGTAGGCCCCTGTTGATAATGAACTGCTGCTGACGACGTTGCGTTGCGCTCCAGAATTGTGGCCCTCGAAAGTTATGAGTGGTCCAACTCATATTCGCGCTTCCTGGTGAGTCGATTCTCCCCGCAAGGAAAGCCATATCCCGACAGCGAGATAAATGATTGCTGGGAATATGGTGGACAGATTGAAATCGTACCACACGTTGAGGTACACGACCTCATTGAAAAAGAGTGCACTGAACAGCATCACAAATCCGATTACGTTAAACCAGCGAATGGCCACGGGAGCTACCTTTCGTTAGCGGTCTAGCAGACTCAGTCGGTATATCGGCTCTTCTTTGTGCTTGCAGCAGCAGTGTCGGGAGAAATTGTACGTCAGGTTCATCAAAAAAATCTACGGGGAAATGGCGGGCTTCTTCTTATGAAGTTGGGAAAAAGATGGTTCGGATTATCGCTCATTTAGATATGGACGCGTTCTTCGCGGCGATTGAGGAGCGGGATACTCCCGCCCTTCGAGGTATTCCGCTGGTAGTCGGGGCAGACCCTCTGGGTGGGAG
>NIUT01000107.1 GCA_002254365.1 Nitrospira sp. UW-LDO-01 | reverse complement strand
CCTCGTCATTGGCGTCGGCGATGGAGCCTGGCCGCAGTCCGTCGCCCAGGCTGAACGACACGTCGTAAGCCTTCATGATCTCGCAGATCTCTGCGAAGTGCGTGTAGGCGAAATTTTCTTGATGGTGTGCGAGGCACCACTTGGCGTGGATGGAGCCGCCGCGCGAGACAATCCCGGTCATCCGCTTGGCAGTCATGGGAACGTAGGCGAGACGCACCCCGGCGTGAATCGTGAAATAATCGACCCCCTGCTCAGCCTGCTCGATCAGGGTATCACGGAAAATCTCCCACGTGAGGTCTTCGGCCTTGCCGTGTACTTTTTCGAGCGCTTGATAGATCGGCACCGTGCCGATCGGGACCGGCGCGTTACGAATGATCCATTCACGCGTTTCATGAATGTTTTTTCCGGTCGAGAGGTCCATCACGGTATCAGCGCCCCAGCGGATCGACCAGATCATTTTCTCGACTTCTTCTTCGATGGACGAGGCGACTGCGGAGTTGCCGATGTTCGAGTTGATCTTCACCAGGAAGTTTCGACCGATGATCATCGGTTCGCTTTCTGGATGGTTGATGTTCGAGGGAATAATCGCGCGCCCACGAGCCACTTCATCACGGACGAACTCCGGGGTGATGACGGCGGGGATGCTGGCGCCCCAGGATTGGCCGGGGTGTTGGGTCACCCCGCCGCCTTTGCCGTTGCGTTCAGCCTGTTCACGCGCCACTTCACGCGACTGGTTTTCACGAATCGCGATGAATTCCATCTCCGGCGTCACGATGCCGTTGCGTGCGTAGTGAATCTGGGTGACGTTCCGTCCGGCCTTGGCGCGGAGCGGCTTACGGATATGTTGGAACCGCAGGCTGTCCAGCTTGGAGTCGGCAGCGCGCAGGCGGCCGTAGTGCGAGGAGACCTCGGCCAGCTCTTCAACATCCTGCCGGCTTGTGATCCAGGAGCGGCGGAGCGGCGCGAGTCCTGCTCGGACGTCGATCGTCACGGAAGGGTCGGTATAGGGGCCTGACGTATCGTAAACAGTGACTGGTTGATTCGGCGTCGGAGCGTGGCCGTTCATGGATGTGGTCGGGCTCAGGCTGATCTCTCGCATGGGCACATGCACCCCGGGATGGGTGCCGGCCACGTAGACCTTGCGTGAGGCGGGGAACGGCGCGGTGGTCAATGTCGTGGGCTTCTGTCCGTTGCCGGTATATTCGCTCATGGTCGCATCCTTTCTAAAGATGAGGAGCGTTGAGGAGGCATCTCAATAAAAAAGCCGTACTCCTTGGGGGAGGTACGGCTGAGTGCTCACAACGACCGCGGCTGTCGGCTTCCCTACGCTGGTATTACCCAGGTCAGGTTGTGAGGGTCGTCCGCGTGCACGGACTCTCAGCCTCAGGGCTCCCCTAGCTATGAATGGGTGATCGTAGTACGCCAAATCACCGAAGTCAATCGGCTATTAGGCCCATGCCGTAGCTTCTCCTTTTGGGACAGAGGGATGGGACTTTTCCACAAGGTGGGATTCGTTGATTGTAGAAGGGGCCTATCGTAGAATCAACATGCCCTGACGTAGGAGGAGTATTGTGACAGCAACTGCGACGCTACCAAAGCCGATTACCGACTATCAATCGCTTTCAGCAGACGAATTGTTTCGCCGAACAGTCTCGGCCAAACGACTGTTGGGTGACCGTGTGATGATCCTCGGTCATAACTACCAGCGGGATGAAGTCATTCAACATGCCGACTTTCGTGGAGACTCGCTGTTGCTGGCCAAGCTCGCCGCAGAGCGTTCTGAACGTCCCTACATCGTCTTTTGTGGCGTCCACTTTATGGCGGAGACAGCCGACATCCTCAGCCGTTCCCAGCAGACAGTGATTCTGCCCGATATGGCTGCGGGCTGTTCTATGGCCGATATGGCTGCGATTGAGCAAGTGGATCAATGTTGGGAAGCGATAGGGCGTGTGGTTCCCGCCGATGAGACCGTAATGCCGGCGGTGTATGTGAATTCAGCGGCAGTCCTCAAGTCGTTTTGTGGGGAACATGGCGGAATCACTTGTACGTCATCCAATGCCAAAGCGGTCATTGAATGGTCGTGGGCAAGACGGGAGAAGATCCTCTTCTTCCCCGATGAGCATTTGGGTCGGAATACGGCAAACAAGATGGGCATCCCTCGTGAGCAGATGATTGTCTGGGATCCCTATCAACCCAACGGTGGAAATACCAAAGAGGCCATCAAACGGGCCAAGCTGATTCTTTGGAAGGGGCATTGCAGCGTGCATCAAATGTTCCAACCGGTGCACGTGGATCACTTTCGTAAGCAGTATCCTGACGGCAAGGTCATTGTCCATCCGGAGTGTCATGAGGATGTCGTGAACAAAGCCGATCTGATCGGATCGACTGAGTTCATTATTCGGACCGTGACAGCTGCACCGGCAGGGACGACCTGGGCGGTGGGTACTGAATTGAATCTCGTCAATCGCTTGAAGCATGAACTCACCGATAAGAAAGTGTTCTTCCTCTCCTCCACGGTTTGCCAATGCGCGACCATGTTCCGCATTGATGCCGCCCATCTCTGCTGGGCCATGGAGAATCTGGCTGAAGGACATGTCGTCAACCGGATTGTTGTGCCCGAGGACGACAAGCACTGGGCAAAGGTCGCGCTGGATCGCATGATGGCCGTCAGCTAACGGGATTGTGACATACGCTTCCCGTTTCCTGCTCGCGTCATTCAAGAGCTCAGCGTACCTAAGGGTATGCCTCGCATCCTCGCGTGCTTCAGCCTTGCCGGGAGATGTGGTTGACGATTCCGTATGCAGGCTAAGGACTAGTACCTCGCCCACCATTCAGGTATATTCACCCGTCAATTCTCTTTTTTTCGAAGACGCCGTACGTCCATGGATTACAAAGCCACGCTCAATCTTCCGAAAACCGACTTCCCGATGAAGGCCAATTTGCCGCAGCGGGAGCCCGAGATGCTGGCCTGGTGGGAGCAGCAGAAGCTCTATGACCAGATCCAGGCCATGGGGCAGGCTCGGCCTCGATATGTTCTGCATGATGGTCCGCCCTATGCCAATGGCCGTATCCATATCGGACATGCCTTGAACAAAGTGTTGAAGGACATCATCGTGAAGTCGAAAACCATGGCGGGGTTCCAGGCGCCGTATGTGCCGGGATGGGACTGTCATGGCCTTCCGATCGAGCATCAAGTCATGAAGGAGCTGGGCGAGAAGAAAAAAGACTTGGATGTGTCGGCGATTCGTAAACTCTGTCGCGCCTATGCGCAGAAGTATGTCGATTTTCAGCGGGAGGAGTTTAAGCGGCTTGGTGTCCTTGGAGAGTGGGACCATCCCTATCTGACGATGACGCCGAGTTATGAAGCGACGATTATCCGGGAGTTCGGGAAATTCGTCGAGCAAGGGGGCGTCTACAAGGGGCTCAAACCCGTCCTCTGGTGCACGCAGGATCAAACTGCATTGGCGGAAGCAGAAGTCGAATATGACGACCATGTTTCGCCATCGGTCTATGTCAAATTTCCCGTGGTGACCTCACCGGCTGTCTTGGCGAAGACCTTTCCTGGTGTGACCTTTCCCGACGGAGCCAAACTGGTTTCCGTGGTCATCTGGACCACGACCCCTTGGACGTTACCGGCCAATCAAGCCGTCTGTCTGCATCGCGACATCGACTATGCGTTTGCTCAGGTCGGTGATGAGATCTTGATCATTGCCGAGAAGTTGTTGGAGGCCGCGGCCAAAGCCTGCAAGTTTGAGGGCTACCGTGTTCTTGGGGTGAAGAAAGGGGGCGAGGGGTTTGCGGGGCTGGAAACTCAGCGCCCGCTCTCGACCGGACTCTCGCCTATCTTGCTTGGTGATTTTGTCACACTCGACCAAGGTACCGGCTGCGTGCACATCGCGCCCGGCCATGGAATGGAAGACTACATTCTGGTCCTCAATCATAATGCCAACGCGTCACCGGGCGAAAGGCTGGAAATTGTGGCGCCGGTGGATAACGGGGGCCGTTTTACCGATATCGTGAAAGAATTTGCCGGGCAGCATGTGTTCAAGGCCAATCCGAAAATTGTGGACTATCTTCAGGCGAACGGTCGCCTGCTCGGCCATGGCTCATTGAGCCATTCATATCCCCACTGCTGGCGTTGCAAGAGCCCCGTGATCTTCCGCGCGACCGAGCAGTGGTTTGTGTCGATGGAGAAAAACGACTTACGGAAAGCGGCTCTGGCAGAGATCGAACGGGTCCGGTGGATTCCAAGCTATGGTCGTGATCGGATTTTCGGCATGATCGAGAATCGGCCGGATTGGTGTCTCTCGCGCCAGCGCGTGTGGGGTGTTCCGATACCGGGGTTTACTTGTGAAGGCTGCCGGCATGTGTTGGCCGACCCGGTTGTGATTGAGCATATTGCGACCCTCATGGAGTCGAAGGGCGCGGATGTCTGGTTCGAACAGTCTGCCGCTGAGCTCCTGCCCGATGGAACCGCCTGTCCGCAATGCGGAGGGGCAACGTTCGAGAAAGAGCGGGACATCCTTGATGTCTGGTTTGAGTCTGGGGTGAGTTACGCGGCTGTGGCAAAGCCAAAGAAGTGGTGGCCCACCGATTTGTACCTGGAAGGGTCCGACCAGCATCGTGGCTGGTTTCATAGTGCCCTGCTGGCCGGCGTGACCACGGATCATCGAGCGCCTTACAAAGCCGTCTTGACTCATGGCTTTGTGGTCGACGGGCAAGGGAAGAAGATGTCCAAGTCGGCCGGGAATGTCGTGGCGCCGCAGGACGTCATCAAGCAGTCAGGCGCGGAAATCCTGCGTCTCTGGGTGTCGGCACAGGATTATCGCGAAGACCTTCGTATCTCGCAGGAGATCCTGAATCATCTCATCGAGGCCTATCGGAAAATCCGCAACACGTCTCGATTCCTATTGAGCAATCTGTACGATTTCAATCCAGATGTTCACCGTGTCCCATACGAGCAGTTGCCTGAATTGGATCGTTGGGCCTTGATGCGTCTCGGCGAGCTGATCACCAAAGTCCGGCGGGCGTATGACGATTTTGAATTCCACACCATTTTCCATGCCTTGAATAATTTTTGTTCCGTCGATCTCAGTGCCGTCTATCTGGACATTTTGAAAGATAGGCTCTACACGTTTCGCGCGGATTCTCTCGTGCGGCGCGCGTCCCAAACCGTCCTATTTGACATCATGGTGGCGTTGGCCAAGCTCATGGCGCCGGTCTTGAGCTTTACGGCCGAGGAGATCTGGCGTATGTTGCCGGAAGTGATGCGTCACGAAGCGACGAGCGTCCACCTTACTCCATTTCCCGAGGATTCCCCGGTTTGGCGAGATGAGCAATTGGCGGCACGGTGGGAGCAACTACTGGCCTATCGATCACTGGCGCAGGGAGAGTTGGAGGCTCGTCGTCGAGAGAAGGTGATCGGATCCTCGCTTGAGGCGCATGTGCAGATCGAAGCCGGGCCTGAGGCCTACCAGTTTCTGACCTCCTACACCGAACATCTCAGTGCGCTCTTCATTGTGTCACGAGTGACGGTGAAGCAAGCCGAAGGCAATCTAAAAGACATTCGCATGACGGTTGAACGATCGAGTGCCGCGAAGTGCGAGCGTTGCTGGAATTACCGGGACGCTGTCGGACAGGATGCCACCCATCCGACCCTTTGCGACCGATGTGTGGAGGCGGTTCGTTGAGTCTATCGATGCTTCGTAATATGGTGCTGGCGTCGGTGACCGGAGGAATTATTCTTCTGGATCAGCTGACCAAGCAGCAGATCATGCAGACGATGCGGCTCCATGAGTCGATTCCCGTCATTCCCAATCTCTTCAGTCTCACCTACATCCGGAACCCTGGGGCGGCCTTCGGGCTCTTGGCAGGCAGCAGCAACGCCTTCCGCATGGTCTTCTTTGGGTTGACGTCGATCTTTGCGCTTGGCCTGCTAGGGACCATTCTCTTACGGATGCCGGAGGAGGATTGGATGGGGCGGGTCAGTGTCGCCGCAATACTTGGGGGGGCGATCGGCAACTTGATCGATCGGCTTCGCTTCGGCGAGGTTATTGATTTTTTGGACGTCTACGTAGAGAGCTACCACTGGCCGGCGTTCAACGTCGCGGATTCAGCGATCACCGTCGGGGTGATTGTCCTCATCATCCATTTTGCGTTCGAAAAACGAACAGACTCGTCTGAACCAGAAGCCTCCTCGGCTCCATAAGCCCGTGTAACAGATGCTAGGTTTGAGTTGCGAGTGTTGAGTTCAAACTCAGCACTCACAACTCAGCACCTGTAGTTAGGCCGGCATTCTGACGATAAACCCGCCCTTTTCCTTCGCTTGTTTTTGTTGCTCTGCCGAGAACATGAACAGCGGTTCGCTGTGACAGAACTGGCATTCCTTGGTCGTAATCGTTGCATCGGGTTCCCCAATGCTGACCAGGTACTCCTTCGCGAGTTTGAGTGCGGTGGGCTCATCCGTCGTCATGACATCAAAGTGGATGCGGCCGCTCTTGCCGTGAACCCAGGTATCGTAAACGTGAATCGTATCCGAAGACATGCACAACTCCTTTCAGCGGACAACCAACATGACCACAATGCCGAGAATAATACGATAGTAGGCAAAGACGCGCAAGGTATGCCGTTGGACATAGGTCAGAAACACGGCGATGACCGCCCAGGCGACCAGGAAGGAGATCGCCATCCCAAGGCCCAGTGCCAGAAAATCTTGATCGTTGAACGCTCCGCGTGCCTTCCAGGTTTCATACAGCGTGGCGGCGATGATCGTCGGGAGCGCGAGAAAAAACGAATATTCCGTCGCCACTTTTCGATCCAGCCCTACAAGTAGTCCGCCGATGATCGTGGAGCCGGAGCGCGACATGCCGGGAATCAGTGAGGCGCATTGAGCCAGCCCCACCCAGAAGGCATGCTGTGGTGATACCTGCTCGAGACTCGTGGCGGAAACGGTGCGTGTGCGTGCTTCGACAAGGAGGATGATGATTCCGCCCAAGATCGACGTCCAGGCCACCGTCAGGGGAGTAAATAGGTATGATTTGATCCATCCATGAGCCAACAGGCCAAGAACGGCGGCAGGCAGGAAGGCGATGCCTAGCCCGAGAATGAACCAGAGGTTGGGGTGGGTCTGCATGGAAGCTTTGAGTCGGTTCCCCCACGTCGTGGTGGGCGAGTTGTCGAGAGAGGGCCGGAGTGTCTGACGTTCCCGCCAAGCACCGGACAGAAGCCGGCCGATCTTTTCCCGTTCGAAGACAATGACCGCGAGGATAGCGCCCAATTGAATCGAGATTTCAGCGTTGGCAGCCACATCGCCAGTGAATCCCAATGCATGGCCCACCAGGATCAGATGGCCTGTGGACGAGACGGGTAAGAATTCGGTCAGTCCTTCGACGACTCCAAGAATCACGGCGAGAATCGGGCCCCATTCGTTCATGCGTACACCACCTAGGATTGAAGGACATAGAGGTGTGACCCTCCCTGACCGGCTTTGATACGATGTGAGGGATCATCACAGAGCCGTGGTGATCCGTCAAGCGTCAGATGGAGGATGAAATGTGTAACGCGACTCGGGGGGTGAGGTGTTCGTACAACCGTAAATATATTGACAACGCCTTGATGTTGGCATACACACAATGCATGGTACGGGTTCAATACAAAGACACGTGGTAGGATTTGATGGAGGGAGGGATCGCATGAGACGTGAGTGGACGGTGGTAGTGCTGGTTGCTGCAGTATTGGCCACGGGATGCGTATCCAACAAGAAGTACCAGGCGGCCTTGACCGAAGCCGATAATGCCAAGATGGAGCTGGAGAAGGCTCGGCAACAGAAGGGCGCTATGGAGCAACAGGTCCGGACCCTCAAAGAGCTGAACGTGAAGTTCGGCAATGATGCGCAGTCGGTTCGTGATGAACTCCAACGCATTGAGCACGGACGCGACGCTGAACGAGGGGCGATCGAAGGACGCACGAAGGAACTTGAAGAGAAGGTGAAAGCACTCACAGCGCAGAACCGGAATGTGAAACAGGAATATCAGGATGTGAAACGCAATAACGATACGTTGAAGTCGCTGGTGGCGCGGTATCAGAAAGAGCTGAAAGATCGCTCCCATGCCGGGCCTGCAGCGGGGGCTGCCACGCTGACTCCCAATCAACCTTCTTCTGGAACTGCTCAGGCAACCCCGGTAGCACCATCGGCGGCGATGAATATCAATAAAGTCTCGGCGAACGACATGGTGCTGTTCCTTGGTCTGAAACAGGATGAGGCGGAGCGCATTGTGAACAATCGTCCCTATCGTGTGAAAGGCGAGTTAGTCGCGAAGAACGTGGTGCCAAAAGAAACCTTTGATCTGATCAAAGATCGGATCTCCGTCACGCCGTAGATCAGATCGCGATCCGCTTCTCGGCAATCTCACGGGCCGTTCTCCCTAGATGGAGAACGGCCCGTTTTGTTATTAAGGACAGGTGCTTCTGGCCCATTTATTTTGTGGCCGATCCGCATGAATCTTGTATGACATCTTCCAGTCTGTTGCTCTCTTACTACTGTCGTGTCTCGTAAGTGCCTTTCCGGTCCGTTCGTGGTGAGCTCGTCGAACCATGAACGGAACC
>NIUT01000106.1 GCA_002254365.1 Nitrospira sp. UW-LDO-01 | reverse complement strand
CAGAGCGAGCCAAGACTGCTGAGCGGCGCGTTGCTCTCGGGACAAGCAACCGCGCAGGGAACGGCAACCTACGCATCGCGCATGCTGACGCGCAGCGGACAGGCTGGTCTGGCGCAGGGATTGACGCTGCTTGGTACGACCGGGCTCACCACAACACGCATCGGATTCGGCACCTATCGCGTCGACACCCAGCATGCCGAACATCGGGCGGCGCTCACACAGGCCATACGAACGTCGTGCAACCTGATCGACACCTCTACGAACTACACGGACGGCGACAGTGAACGATTGGTCGGATCCGTCCTGCATGAACTTGCGGCGTCCGGTGAGATTCGACGAGATCAACTCATCATCATGTCTAAAATCGGCTACATCCAGGGTCAGAATCTCGCACTCGCCGAGGCCAGAGAACGATCCGGCCGGGCCTATCCGGAGCTGGTGAAATACGGGGACGGGATTTGGCATTGCATGCATCCCGAATTCTTGGCAGATCAACTGGCGTTGTCATTGGATCGCCTTGGGCTCACGACGCTGGACGTCTGCCTGCTTCATAATCCGGAATATTTCCTCTTGGACGCTCGACATCGCGGCACACCAGATTCGGATGGGCTGCGCACGGACTTCTACGATCGTCTTCAGCGAGCCTTTGCCTATTTTGAGGCACAGGTGGCGGCTGGACGCCTTCAATATTATGGTGTATCCTCCAACACGGTCGCATCGTCTGCCGATGACCCAGAAGGGACATCCCTCGCGCGCATGGTCCATGCAGCTGAACAAGCAGCACGATCGGTCGGAGCGTCTACCCATCACTTTCAGGTTCTGCAGTGCCCAATGAATCTCTTTGAATCAGGCCCTGCGACAAGAGCTAATACGGGCCCATCAAACGCGCAGACGGTTCTTGACTATGCACGCGAGCACCACATCGCCGTGCTGGTGAATCGCCCGCTCAATGCCATGGTTGCACGCAACACAATGATACGGCTCGCGGACCTCCCGGTCGAAGACGCGTCAATCGACATTGAGCGACAGCTCGGTATCGTCGACGTACTTGAACAGGAATACCGAACCGCTCTTGCCCCGAATATCCAACAGGCAGGTACCGAGACAAGTCCGAGCGACTATTTCACTTGGTCCGGAGAACTACGTCGCATCCAACCACAGATCCAGGGGCTCGAGCATTGGGAGCAGATTGAGCACCATATGGTTGCGCCACGCGTCAATCAGGTCCTCCAGCTGCTGTCTCGCCAGCTCTCTGGAACGATGGCTGAACAGTGGGAGCACTGGCGGCAACGGTACATTCCGGAACTCCTGGCTCTTCTGCGTGCATTCAGGCACGAAGCCACGCTGCGAAGTCGAGTCCAAACCGAACGGATTGCACGCACGATCAGGCCGCTCTTGCCCGACACTCACCGTACCGCCGCTCTCTCTCAGCAGATGTGCTGGATCCTCAGCAGCACACCAGGAGTTACTTGTGTCTTAAACGGCATGCGAACACCGAAGTATGTTGAGGATTCATTAGCCGTCTTGAACTGGACGCCGATCAGCGAGACCCGGCCGATCTATGCAGAAGCCCAGTCACTCCTTCAGTGACGATCGGCATGCTCTTCACCCAGAGGCACACCTATGACACCGGTACGCAGTGTGACGCTCGTCAGCCTCTTGGGCCTTACCGTTCTGCTGATGCATGGATGTTCTTCTAAATCTGGATCCCTTATCGGGCAAGATCTACGGGGACAGGAAGAACGGATCGCCGAACCAGTCGTTAAAGAGATTCCTCCGACCGATGCCCATCTCACCGGGTCACGGACAAATCCTGCCATGCAGTCGGAACTGACAGCACGAAATGCCACTGGTTTGGAGTCTGGCATGTTGTCTGACATCTTATTCGAGTTTGATCAAGAGGCCATCCAAGGTGACGCCCTCCACGTGTTGGAGTCCGATGCAAAGCAGCTGCAGCAAGACAGTATCACCCGCCTCATCTTGGAGGGGCGCGGCGATGATATCGGTACATCCGCGTACAATCTCGTGCTGGGCGAGCGTCGGGCCAAGAACGTTAAGTCCTATCTTCGGCGACTCGGTGTCTTGATAGACGTTTCAACCACCAGCTATGGGAAGGACCGTCCGCTCTGCTTCGAACACAACAGCGAATGTCGACAAAAAAATCGAAGTGTTCATCTGGTCGTCCAATAGACCATAGAAATAGGACTGCGCCACGCTGGCAGACTCCCCCGCGATTGTTACACATTGTTCACACTCCACTTCTTGACAGATCCCTTGTTGTTCATTAAGGTTCCTACTCGTTTATGCTAGAGGTCGCGTCGTGTCCAAACTAGCCGTCATCGATATCGGAACGAACTCCATTCACATGGTGCTGGCAGAGGTGTTGCCTGATGCCAGCTTTAAAATTCTGGATCGGTTCAAGGACATAACTCGATTGGGCAACGGCGTGTTCGCCACTAAGCGTCTTTCCGACGAGTCTCTGGCTCGTGCGATGAATGTACTGAAGACATTGGTCACACTTGCACGTAATAAGGGGTTTGAGCGAATCATCGCCGTCGCCACCAGTGCCGTACGTGAATCTCAAAACGGCGGCGAGTTTGTGGCGATGATTCTGGAGCAGATTGGGCTGAGAGTACGTGTCATCAGCGGGGTAGAGGAAGCTCGGTTGATCTTCCTCGGGGTCAAGAACAGTATCGCGCTGCCGGATGGACCGACATTGGTCGTCGATATCGGTGGTGGGTCGGTGGAGCTGATCGTGGGGAATCGAGAGGGCCTCATGCACGGCACCAGTCTCAAGCTGGGAGCCATCCGGCTCACCGAACAATGCCTCACAAAGAGCCCACCGTCAGAATCCATGATGCGCGCGCTTGAAGCCGTCGTCACCACTCACCTCCGTGATGCCTTTGGATCCTTTAAGATGAAGAAGTTTCACTCCTTGGTCGCCACCTCAGGGATGGCCGGCAACGTGGGTGAGATCGTCCATCTCCGTCAAACGGGTCGCCCGCTGCCACAACATAATCTGGCCACTGTTCCCTTGAAACATATCCGAAGCCTTGAAGCTGAGCTGGCCCGCTCTTCGGTGAAAGACCGCTTGGCCATTCCAGGTCTGGATCCCAAACGCGTCGATACGCTGCTGCCCACGACTGTCGTGCTGCGATGCCTGCTCGAACTGTCCGGGCTACAAGAAATCACGCTCTGTGACAAAGCCATTCGGGAAGGAGTCATCTACGACTTTATCGCCCGCCATCGTGAAGGGTTGAAAGCCGAACAGGATTTTCCCGACGTCCGCCGCCGGAACGTGATCGGTCTCGCTCGGCGCTGCCATGCTCCAGAAGCCCATTCGCTCCATGTCGCCAACTTGGCCTTGCAGTTGTTTGACCAAACCCAGCGAGAGCATCACCTCGGAGACCAGGCACGAACTTGGCTCGAATATGCCGCCATCCTGCACGACGTGGGGTATCACATCAATCCCAGACAACATCACAAACACGCGTACTACCTTATTAAACACAGCGATCTGGGTGGATTGACCGCTGAAGATATCGACGTGGTCGCCAATATCGCCCGCTATCACCGACGCGCCTTGCCGACCGTCAAACACGAAGAATTCACGAGCCTGCCGCCCCGCCTCCAACGCACCGTCAAGATCCTTGCTTCGCTCTTGCGAATCGCAGATGGACTCGACCGGACCCATTTTTCACTGATTCAACGCCTGCAGGTCAAACTTGGGAAGCTGGTTGCTATCGACGTGCACCTTACGGGCGACGCGGAGATGGAACTCTGGGCCGCGAAGAGCCGCGCTGATCTTTTTGAACAAGTCTTTCGCCGCCGTGTTCAATTCACTGGCGTACCGATAGAAACCAGGAAATCATAATAGAATCCATACTGCTCACGCACGGTACCACACTGAAGATATTCAATTTTCCCCAGGCCATAAACTTTGCCAGCCTACTCTCTCATCCGATCATCCCCCCACTGAATACCGCAACGATTGTGTGAACCGATCGCAATAGCTACAGGGGTTTTCGCAAGATGTGGCTCCTGCTCCAGACTGCAAGTGAACCTGGGAGCTAAATCCCTTTGTCATCAAGCCCGACAGGGCGTGTTGGGGCAATGACCCAATTGAAGTCTCCATGTCCAGACTGGGAACTCATCATCTTGCATCAGCGAGGATGTGATTACGAACGGCGAGCCACTACGAGGTTTTTGTCGAGGCACTAATTCTTTTTCGTGGCAACAGCCTGACGTCTGGTGCTTAAACGCTCAATCCGCTCTATCACATCTCGATAGTCCGGATCTTCCCGTCGAATCCATCGATAGGCTTCGAGTGTTTCCCCGACGCGCCCTAATGATTCCAGCGTGCGACCGAGGACATAGAGAATCTGAACGGTTTCTTTTGATGAGGCCGTGGTCACATTCAGCGCCTTTTGAAAAGCTGGGATAGCCTCCTCATAGCAACCAGCCAGTTTATAGCAAAGCCCGATCTGCGCATACGCTTTTACCGCCAACGCAGTCTCGACGGCTGCCATTTCAAACTGGTCGATTGCCGCCTTATGCCGGCCGGCCTGTTTCAGCGCAAGTCCTCGCTCATAGCGCTCTTCGGGACTGACGGACGGATCGGCGATATCCTGTGATGAATCAGACATGGGCGCCTTCACCACTACATCGTGAATCTGAACATTCCACACAACGGGTTGCGGGGAGTTGCATTACTGGAGACGAGTCACTTCTGGCTGCCGATGAGAAATCGCTGAACATTGTCAATCATCCCGCTGACCCAAGAAGGTCTTGCGTTGAACTGCTCATCGACTTTCCGTGGCGGCTTCGGAGACTCTTCCACTTGGGTGAGTCGATTCGCGACATCTCTGAAAGCGGGAGCGCTTTGATTGATCTGGGCATAGACCTCTCTTGCCTGATCGACCTTTCCAACAGATTCAAGACTGCGCCCCAAACAATAGAGGACATCCATCACCTCATTCGGTCCGGCCATTGGATCCTCCAGGGCCGTGCGAAAGGCCTGGATCGCCGCCTGAGGCTCCCGCATCTTGACATAACAAAATCCGACCTGCGCATAGGCCTTGAACCATAGAGACTTGTCTCTGGCAGCTGCATGAAAGAATTCTACGGCCTCTTTGAATTGCGCTTGCTCTTTCAAGACCATGGCTCGTTGATAGTTCTCTTCTGAAGACTGACTCAAAGCGGCTTCGGAAGGTTCATCGACAACCAGCTCCAATGAGGACGTCCGGTTGGATTCTCGGTGTTCCACGGGCTCGTCCGGGGCCGATGCAAGGGCAACCAACTCTTCCGTGGCAACGAGCGGGAGAATTCGCCCCTTGATCCGGTCAAGGGCGGCCTGAGCGACCAACTTTGCGGTGATACTGCTTGCTTGTTCAGCGTATCCATAGGTCAAGGTAATATCTGCCACCTGATTGATCAGTCGTGGATTCCCTTGGCTCAATCGATGCACAAGCACACAGGCCTGATCAGTAAAAAGCGCTGGCCGCCCGCCTGCGACCTGTAGTCGATGGCGAATACAGTTCGCCGTATCGATCTCTGACAATGGCTTGAGATGATAGTCGACGACAATCCGCTGTGCAAATTGAGTCATATCGATCCGTTGAAGCAATGTATAGAGATCGGGCTGACCCGAGAGGATGATCTGCAACTTTAAAGTCCTCCCGTCGTTCATATTCGACAACAATCGCAACTCTTCAAGCAACTCGGCACCTAAACTTTGAGCTTCATCAATGACCAGAATGACACGTCGTGATCGTTTCGACTCTTGGGACAGAAACTCTGAAAAGAGGTGGTAGGCTTCGATGGGATCAAGTCGTTTGGTGCTTAACCCGAGAGATAACAGGATCCATGGTAAGAGCTGCTCGATATCGTACCGGGCATTCGTCACCAAGCCGATTTTGTGCCGGGTCCCATGCTCAGCCATGAGCTTCTGGAGAAGGGAGGTCTTCCCGACACCGGGATCGCCCGTGAGCACCATAAACGGGGCCTCACTCAGGAGGCCATATTCCAATAGACTATAGGCCGCCTGATGCTCTGAGCCTTGATATAAAAAACTGCTATCTGGCAGGAGAGCGAACGGTTTAGCCTTGAGCCGATAGAAGGATTCGTACATAGGGGTCAGCCGTTCTAGACACGACAATGCAGGCTAAGTGGCCAACATCGCTTTCATGTCCGCAAGGGTCAAGGACGATCGGCCAGCCTTGTTTAAGACCGTTCCTAGGACTGGGCGTGAGTTCTTGACCAACGAGAGAGCACGCTGCAATTCCTCGCCCGTCGTCTTTCCCTCCTCAACGACCATCAGAAGCGCATCCGTGTACGGAGAGAACGCCAAAACATCAGCCGTATGGAGCAATGGAGGGAGATCAAAAATCACGACTCGAGAGGGATAGCGATGCTTCAACTCCTCCACCAGCGCAACCATCTTCGGTGCGGTCAAGATTTCCGTGGAGTTCGAGATCGTGCGCCCTCCGGGCAACAAGACGAACCGCCCGATCCCAGGGTGCAACAGCAAGTCTTCAACAGGCTGATCATCAAGCAAGTAGTCGGCCAACCCGAGACAATCTTTCAAACCGAATACCTGGTGTACCGTAGGGTCCTGAAGATCAGAATCCACCAACAGCACAGTCTGCGTTGTTTCCATGGCGAGACTGACCGCCAAGTTGACAGCCGTCAGGGTTTTCCCTTCTCCGTAACCAGGACTTGTCACGCCGACGACATTCCATCCATTTTCCCGAAGCCGCTGTGTGACTTGGGTTCGAAGAATTTTATAGGCGTCGACGAATGGCCCCTTCTTGTGCGCGGCCATCACTCGATGCTCCCGTAAAACGGTGTGTGGAATGCTCAGCGATCTGGTCTTTGTATACGTAATCGGCGGCGGCATCGACTGGGTCGCCGTTCTCCCCGAGGTCTCACTACAAGTAGAGGAACCCCTGCGGTCCTTATACAGCTCAAGTGCGGCACGGATACGATCCATAAATAGCCTTCCGGGTTACTCCACCCCAAACCGTCTCAGTGCAGAAAACCACAGGACATCCAATGGGGTCACAAAGACGTGTACCAACACAATAGCCGTTGCGACCATGCCGACTCCCGCGGTTTGCACGACCCTTCGCCTGAGCTTGACGTGGGACACGTCTTCTTCGTTCGGCATGAATGGAATCACCGCGAGGGGAAACTGTTGCGTCAGGGCGACAAGCTGTTCGGGGGCCCGGATGGAATGGTCAAGTGCTTCCGCAGCCGCTCCCACGCCAATTCCCCCGCCCACTGCGAGAAGGAACCCAAGAAGAACGATCGCGAATCGATTAGGTTTATAGGGTTTCTCGGGAAGACTGGGTGGGTCAATGAGCGAGAAGCGTTCGCCTTTTCGCTGAACCTCCAATCCCTCAGACACCTTTGCTTCCAACAATCTGGAGCGAATTTCTTGATACTTTTGTCCAGAGGTATCTCGGTCTCGCATAAGCACCAAATACTCCGGCTCAATCTCAGGCCCGCGCTCCAGTCTGGTCGCATACCCTTGTAACCGTCGCTTGATATCAATGCGGGTATTTCTGAGTGCCTCCAACGAAGACGTCACGGAGTTCAACTGGGCCTGCAGATTGATATAGGCTGGATTCTCAGGCCGTTGATTGACAACCTTCCTTGGTACACTTCCACGTCGATACACTTCCTGTTCAAGGCCTACGACTTTTCTACGAGCCTGCAGCACGTCGGGATGTTCGGGCCCTAATCGTTCCGAATCCGCTGCCAGCGCTGTACGTGCCTCGGTGAGCCGCTTCGAAGCTTCATCGGCATCGGATGTCTCCCCTGCCTCCTTCTCCAACGCTTCGATTTCCTGTTTCATCTTCACGATGTCAGGATGCTCAGGAGATAAATTCGCGGTGGCGCCGGCATATTCAGCGCGCAGAGCGCGCAACCGCTCTGTCGAATCGAGGATACGTTCCCCGGTCACGGATAGGATGGGGGTATTCGGTTTCACTGTTGCCAATTCCCCTTCAAGATAGGTCTTCCGTTCTTCCAGGCTCCGAATCTGCTGATCGACATCCATCGATTCACGTTCGGCTTGATTGAGCAGTTGCTGATTCAACGGCATTAATTCCGGGAGCGCTCCCTTCGCTCGGTGTTTGAACGATGCGATACGTTCATCGATTTCCTTGATATGACGTGCCAGGTTTTCCGCTTCTTGCTGCAGGAACGACGTGGCCTCCTGCGCTTGTCGTTCACGGCTTTTCAAGTTTTCTCCCAAAAATAAGCTTGTCAGCTCATTGGCCACCTTCTGCGCCAATTCTGGTGTTCGGTTTTGATAGGACACCGTAAAGGCAATGGTTGCCTTGGTGGCATGTTGCGTACGCTTATCCACAACATCCGCACTGATCACTTCAACTTCGATATCCTTGATGAATCTCTTAACAATCTCTTCTGCCGGTGTATTTTTGCGAAGGTCCTGGTACAGATTAAATTGCTCAACCACTTTCCAGAGCGTTGTTCGACTCATCACTTGTTGTTTGATCGTCTCAATCCGTTGGTCGGCATAACTCGTAATGGTCGACCGAACAAGATCTGATGGAATTTCCTGTTCCTCGATAAGGATCGTGGCCGTGGACTTATACGTCGGCGGCCAAAAAAATGCCAAGAGCAACGACGCTACCAACAGACCGAGGCCGGTGAGGAGAATAAGCTTGCGACGCCGATGAAACGCCGTGACGTAGTCCTTCACGCCCATGACTCGCTCGAAATGCTGTCCGGATCCTTGTGCCTGTCCCATAATGTTAATGAGAGAACGAGAGGTGTGAAGGGGAATATGTCACCATAAACGTGGTCCCATGAGATTCGGCCGAGCTGATCGCAATGTCGGTATCGCGCCATCGATACATGTAGGACACTTCTGCCCGCCACCATTCGAGAAACTGCCACGTCACCTTCGGTGCCACACTGACATACTGGCTTTCCGGAAAGGTTGCTCCGATAGCCGTACCCGCCTTTGCGGTCGTGATCATTCCAACCAGATTCAGCCCCAAGGCCAGAGTCTCCGAAACGTCATAGGTGCCGGAGACTTCGCCTCGATTCGTCTGAATTAAGAGTCCGAATCCACTGGGGCTCAGATCTCGAGCAAACGTAACTTGGACCATAGCTCGTTCAAACCTTTTCGTCATACTGGCCCCGGCCAACCACACGGTCTCATTGGCATCAAAGAAGCCGACGGGTGTCTGCGTCGTGGAGGACAGAAACCTGGGTCCGCCATAGACTGTTCCCGTCAACGATTCATCAAAGGCATGGGTAAGACTCATATTGACTCCTGGGAAATTGGCTCGAAATGGGAATGGTGAATCCGTTGTACGGAAATCCGTGTAGGATCCTAATAGTAGAATCTGGTCGCGCTCTGTCAGCTGATACTGCAGTCCACCTGACCCACCCACCACCCGATGGTCAGCCAACCTGGCAGTTTCATACGTCGTGTCAGACAACTGTACACTCGATTGGAGTGACAACTTTTCCGTCACCGTTCTTGTCCACGTTGGATTAAAGGTCCACTGATTGCGCTGGGCGAACTGCAGAACAACCCCAGTCGCTTGCAATTCACTGAGCAACGTATTGTCACGGGTGAATCCTCCGTTGAACCCGAAGAGATCCTTGTCGGTTCTATAACGCACCGACAAGGGAGCAAAGACGTTCGTAAACTGCCGGTCCTCACCGCCGAAATATCCGACAATGTCTGCGGCGAGCCGACTGCTGACGTCCAAGCGCTCGGTCTTACCGGCCAATTCCGTCGCCGGTGTGACCCAATAACCATAGGTATCGTCATGTGGAAGCGGCGTCAACAAGAGGTTACTGTTATACACTCCCTTCAACCCAATGGATGGAGACAGAGACCATTCTGCCGCTTCGCTTTGGTATGCTATGCCGTGTCCCAAGAGCCAGAGCAGGACCAAGCACCGCCCGATGCCTTGCACATATCGATAGTAATTACGACCTCGAGCCTCATACCTTTCATGCATCGGTTACGGCACCATGACGACGTCACCGCGTTGGAGAAGAATATTCTGCTCCAAGTCTCTCCCTTTTCGAATATCTCCATAGCGGAAGGGAATGGCCTGCTGCCCCCCCCTCACTCGACGCATTACCTTAATATCGTTCTCTCCGGCAAACGGAGTCAGCCCTCCGGCAAGACTGAGCGCCTGTAAGACATCAGTGTAATGGCCGATCACGTATTCACCAGGTTTGTTGACTCGCCCAACGACATACACCTTGTAGCTGGCCACTTTCGTCACAGACACGGAGACATTGGGATTCGGTATATACTTCGTGAGGCGCTTGACCAGCTCTCCACGAATATCTTCGACTGTTTGATTCTCCGCTTGGATGTCTCCGACCAGGGGGAACGAAAACATGCCGTCCGGGCGAACCACAACCTCACGTGTCAACTGCTCATCTTTCCACACCGATACCAACAGAACATCTTCGGCACCGAGTCGATATCCCGGCTCAAGTTGCGACACCAGCGACGCAGGCATCGCATCTTCGGCATGAACGGGCATCACCGCTAGCACGACACCTATGATCAGTCCCCCACTCAGCATTGATCGAACTGAACGACCCATGGCTTCTTCTTTACCCCCTTAGCTGTGCGAGGGCCTGCTCGGCCTCTCGTCGCCCTTCAAATTGATCTGGACTTTTAAGTGCTCTGGAGAGGTAGGTACGAGCCTCAGCTCGTTGACCGGACCGCAAGAATGCAATCCCAAGGTGATAATTGAGGATAGACATTTCTGGAGATTTAGCGACCGCATCTTTCATAAGGCGGATCGCTTCCTCCTGTTGACCCATCTTGAATCGAACCCACCCGAGTGTATCGATGAACAACGGATGCGGTGCCTCCCTCTCAAACTCCCTGCTCAGACCGAAGGCTTTCTGCAAACTTGCCGGGTCTCCTTTGTGATCGACGAGCAGCACAGCCAAGTTGTTTGCTGCCAAGACGTTGTGCGGATTGATTCGCAAGGTAGCCTCATACGCGCCCATGGCCAGATCGAGCTGTCCTCGCTCGGACTGCACCGAGGCCAATAGCATATGCAACTCCTCGCTCTCGGGGTTCGCTATAAGTGCCTCTTGTACAATCTGTAACGCCACGTCAGGTTTCTTCTGAGACAATGCCGCTGTGGCCCAATTGAGCCATGGGGTCACCCACTTCGGATTGACTCGAACTGCTTCCCTATAGTGGGATGCAGCCTCTTCGTGCAGCTGTGCACGTGACAAAACCTCCCCCAGGAGTCCGTGCGCGAAAAGATGGTCCTTATTGGTAGCCAGGATAGACTCCAGCCTGGCTTTAGAGCGGGCAGCCTGCCCTAACGCCACCTCCACCTTCACAAGCGACAGCAACGGCTCCGGCGCATTTGGAGCGACTGCCGTTGCTCGCTCGTAGGCCAGACGTGCTTCACGCAGGCGGCGCTGCGCTTCATAGAACCGCCCTTCAGCCATCAGCGCAATAGACTGATTGCCACCCGACACCTGGCGAAGGCGTGTTAATGTTCTCTCCCCTTCCTCCCAATTCTTCGCCACCACATCCAACGTCATCAGCATGTCGAGCGCAGTAATATCGTGAGGACGTTGCTTCAAGAGATCCTCGAGTCGCGCACGGGCCTGCTGGTGTCGCCCGCTTCGGCTCTCCAGCAATGCCAGAGATCGCGTGGCATCCACCTGGTCCGGGTACAGTGCCACTGCCCGTTCCAAACTGTCCTTTGCGAGATTGATATCTCCGGCGAGTTGATAGGCCTGGCCAAGCAGATAATGCACCGTGGCTAACTCTGGCCGATCATGCAGAACGGTGCGAAACGCCTGGACCGCGTCCTTCCCGTTCCTTCTGGTCAACGCCATCCGCCCCGTGAGGATCAACCCTTCCGTTGATCGAGGGTTCTCTTTCAAGACCTCCTGCACTTGACGTTCCGCTTCGATCTGTTTGCCTGCCCGGAAATCCATCTCCGCCAACTTCACCTTGGCTTCTAGTCCAGCCGGCTTCTCGCTATATTCACGGATCAAGGCAGTATACTGATCGCGTGCCTTGGTCTCCTGGCCCATCCTCACATAGAGCGCAGCAACTCCAAATTGAAGTTGGCTGGCATATGGTAACTGGGCCGTAGCCTCCAAGAGCACTCGTTCAGCAGACGAGAGATCATTCCTATTAACAAAGAACTCCGCCAACACAAGCCTGCGCTGCTCACTGTTTGGGTCACGCGCCACCGCATCACGAAGCACGGTTTCCGCCTGACCATAGGCGCTTTCCTTGACATAGAACTGAGCCAGTCTCAGCCGGTGATCAAGCGAGTCTGGTTCGACGTCGATCATCCGACGAATCACTCTCTCCGCACCGGCTGAATCATTGGCTCTGGTCAATACCGCATTCAAACTATTCAAGAGATCGAGATCAGCTGGATGTGCTTTTAAGGCGGATCCCAACACGTTCTCGGCATCATGATAGCGTTGACGCTGGCCATACAATGTCGCAAGAAGAATCGCAACATCCGGCTCTGTGGGAAACTCCCTGGCCAGTGCTTCCGCCTCGGGAATTGCTGGAAGAACGGCTGCGTCCGAGACCACCCGTGAAGCAATCTTGAGCGCCTGCGCCTGAGCATGGCCGGGATACCCCTTGAGCACTGTCTCTGCCACTTCCACTACGCGATCGGTCAATCGCGCTTCCAGGTAATATTTTCCCAAGGCAATCAACGCCGCGGTATGATCAGGACTCAGTCGTACGGCTTCCTGATAGAGCTGCACCGCATTGCGCCAATTCTTTTCCTTCTCTTCAACTCGAGCAAACAAGACATAGGCATCTGCATCTTTGGGATCAATTTTCAACACATTTCTCAGTGCCACCCTTGCCTTGGGATAATTGGCAGCCTCCATGTACTCAGTGGCTCGAGCAAAGTACTTTGCCTTTCTCTCCTCAGGACCACCACAAGCGGTCAAGGCCATGACCGCGATGAGGAGAATGCCGACACTCCCGCATTTATTGACACTCCGCCCACAGCTTTTCTGCACGTGTTCACAATTCATACTTGTACGTTATTACGTAACGCGGTTCGCTACAACAAAATCCGAATTCCCAACCCAAAGAGGATCCAGAGCGACACGAGCCCTAATTGCCTGACACGCGTCGCAAATGCATGGAGGAGCAACTCGAAGGAAAAGAAGAGGACCACCAACTTGGCCGCAAAGACACCTAAATGCGAGACATCCGCGCTGACTTCTGGAAGCAATGGCAATGTCACAGCCATAAATACCATCAAATAGTCAAGTGGTGTCGTCTGAAAACGGCTCTCCTGATTGAATCGAAGACTCAACAGCACCATAATAGCGGCAATGACAAAAAACACATTGTGCGCCATTACGACAGCAGAAACAGCACCCGTTCGAGAACCCTCACAGACATAGAGCAAAAATGTGGTCCCAACATAAAGCCCTCCTCGCACAAAGTATGGCGCAACCTGCGAAGAGTAAGAGAGTCCGATCAACACCACCGCGAAGAGCCCAATCGAGACATACCCCACGTCGTTGGGAACCGTCGATGGAAGAAAGACCAATGCGATCAGGAACAACGGAACCGTCACAGCCAAGAACTGGATCGGGAGATCCGTCAGCCATGGACCATTGACGAATCTGGCGATGGTGGCATTTGAAAGAACATACCCCGCGCCTGAGGTTGGAGAGGAAAGCAGTCCTCGTCCTGCTGCAATAAACAGCATTAAGACCAAGAACACGAGTGTCAGATAGAGCGGCACGATGAGTTTGTCGGACTGCCATCGTAACAGGTAAGCCACCCCCAACATGCCGGCTTGTATCAGATAGATCACGGTCACGGCTTCATAGTGCGTGAGTCCCACTTTAAGCAATTTGTGATGGATATGTGCGCGATCACCAACGAATGGCGATCGCCCCTCAGCCAACCGCTGCGCCGTGACCCCGAGCGTGTCCAAGAACGGCAATCCCAATAGAAATAAGGCAAGGCTAGGGCTGAAGGGACCACGGGATGAGTCTGTCAGCAAGACGGCCAGCACCCCCATCATAAATCCCAAGAGTTGGCTACCTCCGTCCCCCATGAAGATACGTGCAGGATAGGTGTTGTACCGCAAGAACCCCAAGATCGCTCCAAGAAAGGGAACAGCGAGCACGAGCACTGTCGAGTCTCCAGAAAGATAGGCCAAATAGGCGATCCCACTGAGCGTGAGAAACGACAGTCCACCAGCCAGACCATCCAAACCATCTGTCAAATTGACGGCGTTGGACACGCCGATCAAGAAAACCACCGTCACAAACATCCCAATCCATGCCGGCACTTCCACATCAGGGAGAAAGGGAAGCGTGGTAAACCAGATGTCTCCGCCTAGCACCACAGCAAGAGCTGCACACAGCTGTCCGACTACTTTGGTTCTGTAGCCGAGATCGACCCGGTCATCCCATACACCGAAGCTCACGATAATCCCGCATCCTAATAGCACCGAGAATGTTGTGGTATCCTTAGGCCCCCACCAGGCAATCGAGGCGCATGCCCCGACGGCAAATGCGATCCCACCGATCCGTGGCACCGCATGCGCATGAACTTTCCGGCCTCCCGGTTGATCCATGATCTGGAAGCGCTCTGCCACAATCCTCAGGAACGGAATCAGAGCCATGCAGACCAGCAAGGCGGTCATGGAACTGAAAAAGAGTTCATTCAGCATCGGTACGCTCGCTCATCAGGCACAGGGTTGTTTAGTTCGGTACAAACCTCGGCAGCTCTCCCCCAACTGCAACTGCAAATTCCAGGAGACGTTGGTCGACTGTGGATTCGGATTCACCTGGGCTGACAAGCGCAGCCAACCTCACCAGCGCTCCGTCAGTTCGTTGCCGAGAAAACGCGTCCCAGAACAAGTACAGCTTGACCAAATATTCGCTCGTGAGCTGACGCTCGCGTTGTTTAAACCAATATAAAACGATTTGCTTTTGATCCCCCTTCTGAATGACCGCACGATTGGCCCATAGCGGTTGCATGGTCTGATCCGAGACAGGCAATTGGGTTTGTGTCAATGAGGCAATTTCCCAACCACCACCCGGTAGGCAGCTTTGAGGTGAATGAGCAGACTGTCCTTTCCGTTGTGACCGATAATAGGCGGCATAGAAATTTATCTGCTGCTGGGGACTCAATCGGTAATCTGCGAGAACATAGTCATCAAATCGAAGGGCATCGATGTACTGTTGTTCAAGGGGAAAAGGCTGACCACGCCATCCGTCGATCTGCATTGGGAAATCTACAAAGGCGATTCGGGGAGGAGGATTTTCCTCACGATCCATAAGCAGTGTGCCAAACAACGTACATGGCGCAAATAGCGCCACACTGCAGAAGTAGGCTGGACCGGGTGAGAGTATCCGGTTGGGGAGAAGGTTCACCTCCCCCTTCACGACGGTCTCCACCTCCTGATTTTCCCATTTCAAATGCTCGCGCAACGATCGCGGTGAGATCTCTGCGCCAAGTCTTCCCAGCCACGCCATTTCAAGGATCAGCAACCCAAAACTCACCATAAAAATGACCCATCCTTCAAAAAGATGGTAGAACCCCTCTGCGGCACCTTTCCCATAGAGCTCGACCAACACGCCGATCATGCCAATCCTGAAACCATTGATCAGTATTGAGATGGGGATGGCCGAAAGTATTAAGATGACTCGCTTCCACATCTTGTCCTTGAAGAGGTAGGCGCAGAGCAAGGCAAGAGATAACAGTGGTAGTAAATAGCGAATCCCACTGCAGGCTTCGATGACCTGCAGCTGAACCGGCCCGAGATCGATGACATTGCCTTCACGAAATGCCATCACCCCAACAAGCTGAAGGCAACCGACGCCGAGCGAAGAGGACCACAATTGAAGTTGACTTGACAGGTTCGCATAGAAAAACGTTGGCAATGGGATCGCCGTCAGGAGATAGCCGAGGGGGAACGCAATCGCCTTCGTTCCTTGAATCCCAACGAGCGTCATCGCCAGTCCAACCAGTACGATCCATAATGAAAGATGCAAGACGAGAAAAAGCGTCGAGAGTTCACCGACCACATAAAGAAAGAGACCAAGACCGATCACGGCTAAGCCCCACCATGACTGTTCTCTCGCCAGGTCAGACAGCCGATGTCGGGATTGCCAGATGAGAACCCCTGAAATGAGAGGGACGAACAATCCATGACTATAGTCCTCACTCCCAAACCAGCGGCTGATTAGAAATGCAAGACTGTCGGCATACAGATAGCTTAACAGCGCGACGATCAGGATCGACGAAATAAGGAGAGCACGTGTGTTGGCCATAAGACAGATTCACTCAACCAATGATGAGGAATGGGTCAAACAAGCGACACCGATCCGAACAACCCAGGCGAAGCCTGATTGTCTATCGGAACCGTCTCTCTGTCGATTGATTTCAGAGAAGGAACGGGCATGGTATCTCTGAGAGATACCATGCCCCTCACGACCAGAAAAGAGGAAGTGCCCTAGACCTTGGATGTGCGAAGATTTCTCAATCCTCCCGCTCCCAGCCCCACCAAAGAAATCAGTCCAGCGCCAAAGAGCAGCACCGCAGTCGGCAATGGGACCGCTGTCAAATTGGTAACCGATCCAACAAATGCGGACGGATTGCCATTCGCATCCTCAAAAAAGAGGCGCCATCTCCCTGTAGCTGGATTCAATCCGCCAAGGCTCGGTGGATTCTGAAGGCTCGTATCACCAAACAATCCATCTGCGCGGTCGAACCGAAGGTCAAATCTGAACGGGATATGGTCGACAGGTGGGTCTCCCTGGGGCAACAGCTGATCACTCGTAGCCTCAGTGACCAGGGCCCAGCGATCGACTACGCCACCGAACAACAACGGCTTGTTATTCGAAATCGTGACGCCGTTGGTGCCCGGAGTAAACGACGACGTGTAGGCGTGTGTTCCTCCGACACTTAAATTCCAGGTGAAGTCCTTCACCGCATTATTATAGACTCCACCACTCCCACTCGTTGCGTTGTCGAAGGTAAAGTGGCCGGAAACGGCGTACTGATTCGCGGGATCGTTGTCAAAGTTTCCGGCAAACGAGTACGTCATCAATGCTGCTTGGGCTCCCGTGACCGGGATCGAGAGGACACATATCGCTGCAGCTGGCAGCACAAATCCTCTCCTAAACCATCGTTTCATCATCTGCATACCACCACTCCTGTTAAAGGTTGTCGAATGGTTACTCTATTAGGAACACGCATGAATAGATAACTGACTAGCAATCCTCGGGCCAACCCATGAAACTCCTATGTCTCTGAAAACTAAGGCAGCAGACACGTATATTTCACCACCCCTGTGTCAACATTCCTGCAGCAGCGTTCAAATATGTAACGGCACTGAATCACTCGGCAAAAACTTCTCGTTACTCTGTACCCGGACAAATGCTCTACTAGGGATGGTAACGCGCTGCTCCTGGACGCTAGAACCGCTGCACCGACAATGTCCATTCGAACAATTCACCACTACTTGAGCCATCCCTCAAGCACCTTTGCCTTCAACTCGAACATGCCAACCCATGAAACCCCTGGCACAAGGTTACCGAGCAGGAATCGACACTTCTTCATCTTGAATGGCAGACCCTCCGCAAACCATCTCAATCACGGAGGCGAGCTTTCTCGCCAGGATGATACGATCAAACTGTTCCATCACAAACCTTCTTCCGTTCCTGCCTAATCGCTGACGCAGCTGCGTGTCGCGAGAGAGTTCCAGCACACGAGCAACCAACTGATCAGCATCCTCGGGCTCAATACAGAGACCAGCCTGAGCAGCCCGGAGCAAATCCGCACTCTCTCCCTCTACACCCAGAACAATCGGCTTCGCCATAGCCAGACTTTCAAAAATCTTTGAAGGGATAACGGTCTTAAACAAATCAGACTTCTTGAGGAGAACAAGACTGATATCTGAAAGGGCCCAGAGCTCCGGCATACGGCTTTTCGGTTGCTGATCAAGCATCATCACGTTCTTAAGTCCCATCGTGTCTCGCATCCGAACAAGCGTCTGCCGTTCAGCTCCATCGCCAACCATCAAGAAGACAATGTTTGGGGAATTACTCAATCGACGGGCTGCGTCTAAAATCGTCTCCAAATGGTGGGCCATACCATGTGTCCCGAAGTAAGAAACAATAAACTTTCCCGTGAGTCCAAGTTCTTCGGCAAGCTCGGATGCACCGTCAACCGGTCTATACTGAGCGAGATCCACACCATTCTTCACCACGGTAATCTTGCCCGCCTCAATCCCCTTGCCCAATATGTACACTTTGAATGAATCGGTCACAGGAACAATGTGGTCTGCGTTTCGATAGGCAAATCGTTCGATCCATTCCAGCATCTTAATGACTGCCTGACTCTTGATCGCCCCCACGGTAACGATTGATTCCGGCCAGAGGTCACGGATCTCCAGTACCCAGGGAATCCTCCTCATCTTGCCGACAAAGTATCCGGCGAGACCATTAAAGAATTGTGGTGAGGTAGAGAGAACGACGTCTGCCTTTGGCAGGAAAAGAGAGACAACGACCGCAGAGCACAGGTATGAGATATAGTTCAGTGTTCGTTTGAAAAAGCCTTCGTTCGCGGTCACAAAGGTCCAAACCCTGATTACAGTGATTCCGTCTTTTGTTTCCCGTTGATAGAACCGATTGCGGTACCCCTCGTACACTCGTCCTTGTGGATGATTGGGCGCACAGGTGATGACGGTTACGTTGTGCCCGTCTTTCACCCACTGTCGACAATGTTCATAGGTTCTGGTCGCCGGCGCGTTCACCTCTGGCGGGAAGTAATGTGAGAGGAAGAGGATTCGCAT
>NIUT01000105.1 GCA_002254365.1 Nitrospira sp. UW-LDO-01 | reverse complement strand
GCGGAGCAAGTCAACGTTGCTTCAAGTAGCGGAAGAATTCTGAGTCCGGGCTCATCACCAGGGTTGAGCCGTCCTTAAACGCGGTCTTATAGGCCTCCATCGAACGCGTAAACTCGAAAAACTTTTGATCCTGTCGGTAGGCGTCGGCATAGATCCGGAAGGCTTTGGCGTCCCCGCCGCCGCGAAGCTCTTCCGACTCTTTGTAGGCTTGGGCGAGGATAATCTCCCGGTCTTTTTCCGCTTCTGATCGAATCTTCTGCGCTTCTTCGGCGCCTTCCGCTCGATATTGTTTGGCCTGGCGCTCACGTTCCGCTTGCATGCGCGCGAAAACCGCTTTCTCGTTCTGTTCCGGCAAATCGGCTCGCTTGATCCGTACATCCTGAATATCGATGCCGTACCCCGCGGCCTTTTCCTTGGCTCGTTCGGTGACCACTTTCATGATGTCCGCTCTCGTGCTCGAGACGATTTCGAGTAATTCGTGCCGCCCTAATTCCACGCGGAGCTCGGAATAGATGATATCGTGCAGTCGTTGGAGTGCGCCTCGTTGGCTCTGGAAGTTCTGATACACCTTCAAGGGGTCGACAATGCGCCATTTCGCAAAATTATCCAACAAGAGGGTCTTCTTGTCCGAGGTAATGACGTCCTGGGCGTTCGAGTCATAATCCAACAACCGCTTGTCGAAGTAGGTGACCTCTTGGACGAACGGAACTTTCAGGTAGAGCCCTGGTTCGGTGATGTTTCGAACGGGTTTCCCGAGCTGGACGACGATCGCGGTCTGGATGACATCCACAACGAAGAGCGGAGAGGCGCCCAGCACAAACAACGCGATGAGCACGGCAAGGAGTGTCAGCGCGAATCCCTGCTTGGTCATGATCGTGAGCCTCTCGGTTTCAGCGTGGGTGATTCCGGCCGCGCCTCTTCACCCTCCGTCTGTGGGGGTGTCTTGGCTCCGGTCAGGGACGTCGGTTTGGAGCGGCGATCCAACGGCAGATACGGGAGCAAGCGCTCTCCACCCTTCCCATCAATGATGATCTTCTCCATGCCGGGCAGGATCTCTTCCATCGTCTCGATGTAAATCCGCTTGCTGATCACGTCTTTTGCCTGGTTGTACTCTTTCAGGGTGGCGAGGAACCGGTTTGTCTCTCCCTGGGCACGGTTGAGGCGGGCCTGAGCAAACCCTCTGGCTCTGTTGACCAATTCAGCCGCTTCCCCCTTGGCTCTTGGAATGATGTCGTTACGATACCCCTGTGCTTGGTTGATGAGCTTTTCTCGATCTTCCTTGGCGTTCGTCACATCCTTGAAGGCGGCGGCGACCGCTTCCGGCGGATCCACGTCTTGCAGCTGCACCGCCGCAATCTGCACACCGGATTGGTACTGATCCAAGATCGTCTGTAAGAGCGTCAGGGTGTCTTGCTGAATGACGGCTTTGCCGGTGGTTAAGGCTTCGTCGATCTTACTCTTCCCCACCACTTCCCGCATGGAGGCTTCCGCAGCTTTGCCGATGGTCTCATGGATATCCGCAACGTTGAACAGAAACTCGCGGGATTCTTTGATCTTGTACTGTACGATAAACTCGATGGCCAGGATGTTCATATCGCCGGTCAACATCAAGGCTTCTTGGGGCACCATTTGCTGGCGGCCCTGCTGGCTGGTGCGGAAGCCGACCTCGACCCGGTAGAGTTTTGCGACCTTGGGTTGGAGGACGGTCTCAGCGAAGGGGATTTTGAAGTGGGGCCCCGGCTCGACCGTCCGAACCGGTACACCGAACCGTTTGACGACACCTTCTTCATCCGGCGCGACGATGAAGACACTTTGCCAGACAAACAAGATGAACACCGCAGCAATGACGAGATTCCAGACTCCGCCGGAAGGCAAAAGATTTTTGAGCCCACCAGCGGGGAAGAGATCTTTGAGCTGAGACTGCGCCTGTTTGAGCGCGTCCTCAAGCGGATCAGGCTTCTTGCCCCACGGATCTTTTGGGTCCCAGACCATTCGGTGATGTGTCCTATCGATAGGTGTAGTAAATAGAGGTGCACCTTAACAGAGTGTGGTCATGGAGACAAGGTGCAGTTCGACATACGCCGAAAAATGAATGTACCGTGATCCATAAAATGAATTATCCCCGTATCCCGCTGATGTAGGCTGTAGTGAGTGGATTACGGGGCTCCTCGAATAGTTGCTTGGCTCGTCCTGTTTCAATGAGTCGGCCGATTCCGTTTTGTACCCAGAACAAGGCTGCGTAGTCCGCAATGCGTCGAGCCTGGGCCAGGTTGTGGGTGACGATTAAGATTGTATAACGCCCTCGCAGGCTGACAATGAGATCCTCAACGACGCCGCTGGAAATTGGATCGAGCGCGCTGCAGGGCTCATCCATGAGCAGCATTTCTGGCGCAAGGGCCAAGGATCTGGCTATACAAAGGCGCTGCTGTTGGCCGCCGGAAAGTGCCAAGGCCGGAAAGTCCAGTCGATCCTTGACCTCATCCCAAAGACCGACCTCACGCAAGGAGGTTTCGATGGCAGAGCTGAGCTGTGTCCGATCGCGCATGCCATGCTCACGCAGTGGGAACTCAAGGTTTCTTCGGATCGACAGGGGGAATGGATTCGGCTTCTGGAAGATCATGCCGATCCGGCGGCGAAGCTGGATGACATCGGTCTGAGGCGCTAACACATCAAGCTTGTCGATCGTGATCCGTCCGGCGACCACACATGTAGGGATCAGATCGGTGAGACGGTTCAGGCAGGTAAGAAAGCTGGTTTTCCCACATCCCGATGGTCCCACGAGAGCTGTAATGCATCCCCTACTGATTGACAACGTTACGTCCTGAAACGCCGACTTTTCTCCATAGTGCAAACTGAGGCGATCCACATCAACGAAAGGGTGAGGTTTGCAGCAAGCAGGTTTGGCCTCAGGCCAATGCTGCGGACGCGGTTCTGCGATCGGCGTCATACGGTCACAATCTTTCGGTGAAGCCCGTACGTTGCCAGCCAAGAGACGGTGCCATTGATGATGAGCAGCAAGATGATCAAGACCAGTGCGGAGGCATAGGCATTGGCGTCTCCGCCGGAGACATTCATGGACAGGTCGAAGATATGGATGGACAGTGCGCGACCGGAGTCGAGCAGCGACTCCGGCATTCGATCCACATAGCCGCTGGTGAAGATGAGCGCTGCGGTTTCCGCAATCGCTCGACCGACGCCAAGCACCAAGCCCACCAGGAGTCCAGGTACTGCTGCCGGTAGCAAGAGATGAAAAAGCGTCGTGGTACGTGACAGTCCAAGCGCGGCGGCGGATAAGCGATAGTTAGACGGCACAGCACGAAACCCCTCCTCGGTAGAGCGGATTAAAATCGGCAGCACCATGCAGGCCAGGGTCAGCCCACCGGAGAGGATTGAGAAACCGAGGCCCAGCGTCTTGCAAAAAAATGCGTTGCCGAAGAGACCGAAGACGATCGAGGGCACACCGGCCAGGACGTCAAGGCTCCGGCGAGTCAGCCTTCCAAACAGACTGTGGTCCGATGTAAATTCGACGAGGAGGACGGCGGTACCGATGCCGATAGGGAGTGAGACGGCAAGACAAACACCCAAAATTAAGAAGGTTGAAACTAAGATCGGGCCGATCCCGCCTCGGCGTCCAGCGTTCTCAGGCGGTGCCGTCAGAAATATCCAGGAGAGATGGCTCAGTCCGTGCCAGATGATATCACCCAACAGCCAACAAAACGTTGCGGTGACGAGGACTGCTGATCCCCAGACCAGGACGAACGCCAGCCATTCGCGCGTATTTGGCTGTTGTGTCGCAACCTCAACCATAAATCCTTCCACGACTGATCCATTCTGCAGAAATGGTAAGCGCTATGATCAAGGCCATCAGGACAAGCCCACTCATGAACAGCGCGGCGCGATGGTCTCCGAGCGCGTAAGCCATTTCCAGGGCGATATTGGCGGTCAGTGTTCGGATCGGGTCGAAGAGGTTAGAAGGGGTCTGGACCACGTTCCCACACACCATCAGAATGGCCATCGTTTCGCCGATAGCTCGGCCGGTTTCCAGAATCACCCCGGTGAACAACCCCGACTTTGCTGCTGGAAACACCACGCCTCGGATCATCGCCCATCGTGGCAGCCCCAAGGCGGCAGCCCCACGTACGTATTGTTGTGGCACGTTGGCAAGACTGGCATCGGCCATCAAGGCGATGGTGGGGAGGATCATGATCGTGAGGACCAGGATACCCGCTAAGAGACTGGGACCGGGCGGGTGGATCTCTCCGATCAGCGGGACCAGCACCACCAATCCCCAGAATCCATAGACCACGGAAGGAATACCTGCGAGCAGCTCGATCAGGCGTCGGTACGGCCGTGCTAGCCTCGTTGGTGCATAGTACTGGCAGAAGACGGCGGAGAGAATGCCCAAGGGTGTGGCGATCAGTACAGAACCGGCCATGGCGAACAGCGTTCCCCACAACATCGGAGTGAGGTTGTAGAAGCCCTCAGCTGGGTGCCAAGACGGGTCGGTAAAGAATCGGAGTACACCGACGTGACGGAGAACCGGCAGCGCTTCCACGATCAGGAAGGTCACGATGAGCATGACAATGGTGCTGGCGATCATAGCCATGCCGCGCAAGAGCCAGCATAGGAGATCGTCAGTCGACCAGCGGGACAAAGTATTGCTGCTTGATGATGTCATGCACGGCTCTTGACTGGGCGTAGTCGATAAAGGTCTTGGCTAATTCGACTGGTGAAGTCCGAGTCACGATGTGTAACGGACGGGACATGGGAAAGGTGCTGTTCCGTACGGTTTCGGTAGAGGCGGCCACCCCCCCTGTTGGGAGCAGTTTAATCGGCACGCCTTGTGATTCGTCGTATTCCGCCGTCCCGATGGAAACATATCCAATGGCATTCCGATTGCCTGCGACTGTCTTGACGCCCTGCTCATTGTCGCCGATTACTACATGCGCCTTGACGTCCGTATTCTTCAGCTTAAAGTAGTGCAGGAAGACTTCCAGCGTAGACCGACCTTCTGCCTTATTCACGACGGTGATGGGCACATCGTTTCCGCCGACATCTTTCCAATTCGTGATCTTGCCCATGTAGATTGCGACCACCTGGTCGTCGGTGAGCGCCTGAACGGGATTGTCTTTGTGGAGGATGATTCCAACCCCATCGCGGGCCACCGGATACGCGTACAGATCCTTCTCCTCATCCTTCATTGCGCGGGAGACCATCCCAATGTCGGCGAGCCCCTGGCGGGCGTCGGCCACCCCACGGGATGAGCCCCCGGTCTGAACATCGACCCGCACTTTGGGGTGGAGACTTTCAAAGCGCTTGCCGATCTCGCTGATCAGTGGGGCAAGAGTGCTGGCACCGGTAATCACAAGTTTACCGGATAGTTGATCCGTGCTTGTCTGAGCAGTCGCCGATCCTCCGATCCCTAAATAGGAAGCACACAAGAATACGACGAACGACCCCAATGCTTTCTGCGGAAATATCTGAGTCAGTCGATACATGGAGATATCTACATATCTTAGTCGGTGGTCATTCTTCAAGTGACGGACCCACCACAAGATGAACCGGAGCCGGCCGTGCAGCCAAAGCAATGGTTGCGCGTGACGATTTGTCGATGATGGAGCTGTGCCGGATCGAAGTCCCGGATGTGCGACGGCGCACCATGGTCAACCGGAAGGTCGAGCATTTGGTTGAAGTCGCAATCGTACAGTCGACCATCCCATCCAACCGAGAGGGTAGAGCGACACATCACACCGGCAGCAGCCGTGGGATTAAACGCGTTCGCGAGGCGGGTCATATACTGCTCATAGTTTCCGCTTTCGATAAGAAACTCTAGGAACCGGCTGATGGGCATGTTGGTGATGGTGAAGAGCCGATTGAACTCAATCCCATGCTTGGTCAGCAATTCCTTCTTGAACTGTGCTTCAATCGCTTCCTGCTTGGGCGGCAAGAATGCGCCGACGGGGTTGTAGACAAGATTCAAGGTAAGACCGCTGTCTGGTCGTCCGTAGCCGAGTCGATTCAAGAGGCGGAGTGCTTCCAAGGATTTCTCAAAGATCCCCTCGCCTCGTTGGGCATCGGTTTGGCTGGCTCGGTATGACGGTAGCGAGGCGATGATTTCAATCTGATGATGGGTTAGAAACTCTGCCAAGTCAGCTTGGGAGGGGAGCAGTAACACGGACAGGTTGCAGCGGTCCATCACATGCCGGTCGAGTCGCCGGGCTTGTTCCACCAGCCACCGAAAATTCGGATTAAGTTCCGGCGCACCACCGGTAAGATCCACCGTGGGAATATCGGTTTGGGCAAGCGCGGCAACGCACAGCTCGGCCGTTTCCCGTGACATGATCTCTGTACGATCAGGGCCTGCATCCACATGGCAGTGTCCGCACGTCTGGTTGCAGAATTTGCCGATATTGATCTGGAAAACCGAAATCCCCGTGGCGTGTAGAGGGGACAAGCCGGCTCGGTCCAGTTGCACTTCAAAGGAAAGGTGGGATCCGGCTTGCTCTAATAGTTTGAGTTGCTCGGAAGGGGAGGCGAGGGGATTGTGTTGTCCTAACAGTGTCAGTGGCATGGCTACGTTTGCATCATCTTTCAGGAGTGGACCATATGCAGTGCACGAGACTTGGCTGTGGCCAAGACGGACTCAGGGAATCGCAGTTCACAGCATCCAAAGTTGAGGGCTTTCCCTTCCTGCTTAGCCAATGCCCGCTTGATGATTGGTGCAATGCGGTAGCATACCTGCTTGCCTTCTCGTAGGCCTTCTACGACACCGGAATCTCGCAGAATGCGCAGGTGGTGCGACACGTGTGGTTGCGTGCAACCCAATTCCCGCACCAGGTCCGAGACGCACTTCTCTTCGGCCAGTAGCGACTCCAGAATCCGAAGTCTGGTTTCATCTGCCAGAGCTTTGAGCACCGACGCACATTCCCGTGGGCTTAGGACATCTGTTTCCAGGGCGGATTTCATCAACAACAGCCTCCATCAGGGGAGCAAGTTACGGCTTCACCTCCCGCGCCTTCACCGGCACGATTCAGAAGGACGAAATGGGGCTGATATCCATCGGTCCTTAGAACGGCCACCGTCTTGGAGCAAACCTCCAACGGCTCACCTCGGCGATACACATGGTGATCGTCATCGGCGGCTTCAACGAAGGGACCGGCCAGCAGCGCATAATGGCCTTGCCAGGTGCAAGGAGCATCGGCGGGGAGGACGGCACGCCAGCGAGGATCATGGTTGTCCAGCGCCACTGGTTCGGTCGTCAGAAGGAAGTGTTCAGAGAAGGAAGGAAGGCTCAATAAGCGCGATTCATCCGGTGTGATGGATTGTGGAGTTCCACGGTAATAGGTCATCCCTCGTTCGTCCACAAGTCGGCTGAAGGGGCCGCGAAGGGTGGCATATCGGACTGAAGAGGCCGTTGTTGCCGGAGGGATCTTGTAGCCGGTCAAGGTGACAGAGAAAAAGTGGATGCCGTCGATCACGCGCCAGGGTGAGAATTTTACCAGATGAATTCCAAAAAAGCCGGCGGCCGTCATGCCGTTCATGTAGTCGGTCAGTGTCAAGGCACCGGAAAGACAATCGCCCCATTTCTGGGTATCATGGACGAGATATTGTGGAACGGTCTGATCCGCGACGATATCAGAGATCGTAAACCGGCCACCTGGTTTGGCGACCCGATACATTTCCCGAAAGACCTTCCGTTTGTCCGGTGCCAGATTGATCACGCAATTCGAGATGATGAGATCAATCGTCCCGTCATCGACCGGCATCGCATCCGCAAGACCCTTTCGGAACTCCACGTTTGACGAGGGATAGCCGAGATTCGTCGCGACAACTACCGCATTCTTTCTGGCGATCTCCAGCATCGTATCGGTCATGTCGATGCCGATCACGCGCCCGGTGGGGCCGACCAGCCGAGAGGCTTCAAAACAGTCAATGCCGCCACCCGATCCAATATCTAAGACCGTCTCGCCGGCACGCACAGTCTTGAGTCCAGCCGGTGTGCCACAGCCATAGGAGATCTTCAGGACTTCTTCGGGAATGAAGGTCTTGAGGTATCCCATGTCGTAGCTGGTGGGGCAACACATCTGCTCGCCGGTACTGGCTGCATTCGCATAACGCTCACTGACTTTTTGCGTAATATCCTCGATGGGCATGGCCGACCTTATCCTTTTTGTGACATATCGAGATAGATCTATGTATCAATCCTCCCCATGGACGTCAATCCGGTTTCTCGTGAGGCAGAGGACAGTGATTCGCCGACGTTATAATTCGGATAGGCAGCAGGCTTCTGTAAGCTGGCTTACAAGGCTGCCCATTGTACCGGTTGAACTATGGCATTAGGAGGAAGTCGCTCCTGAAGGTGAATTCTTACAGGAAGAGTTCGATTGGATAAATTAGAGGCGGGTTTCATTCGAATTTTGAGGCGACTACGTGAGGAACGAGGAGACGTGTCCGGTCTCGCGCGAGGAAACCATGGGGAAAACGCGTGAGTCGTAGCCTGATAGGCTGTGTATTCTTTCCCTCGACTTACAAGAGCCTGTTCTTCTGCTCGCGGAATGCCTGTCACCTTAAGCAGCGCGACTCCCATTCCGATCGGTCCGATCCAGGTCAACACCCAGCCGGGTGCTCCAAACGTCATCACGACATAGGAGCCCCAGTGCAGCCATTCGGAAAAATAGTTGGGATGACGTGAGTAATTCCACAGGCCCTCGCGACAGACGCGCCCTTGATTGCTCGGATCGGCGCGAAACCCAGCGAGTTGCCGGTCCGCCTTCGCTTCACCGCCCACAGCTACCCCCCAGATCAGCAACCCTGCCGCCTCGACCACTGAGGTCAGGGGTCGTGGGTTCAAAAGCACTACCAAAAACGGGAGCGAAAAAGCTGCCACGGCAAGTGCTTGTAGCTGGAAGTATGCAAACATTTTGGATGGTTCTGTATCACCCCATTCCTCCCGTAGTCGGCGATATCGAGCGTCTTCCGGTTTCCGATTGATGCGATTGAACAGAATGTAGAGCCCGAGTCGTCCCGCATAGAGCGTCACCAACATCACGGTCAGGAATATCCGCTCGATACTGCTGGGGGCTTGTGTGGCATACCACCACACGACGACAATCAGCCCCGCGCACCATCCAACGTCCCCGATGGCGGCATTTCTCATTCGGCACTGCACTGCCCAAAGGGCGGCCATGACAATCGCCATGACGAGGTAGGCCGTCACCATGAGGGATAGCGGATCTGATCCAAGCATTCCGCCTGTTGGTTCCATCGTTCATTCTACTTGGGATTGGCAGCCGCGATCGTCGTCTTGTACCCCCAAGTAGTAGAGAACGGACAGAGCGTTTCTGGCACGTACGAGACCTCCTCATGTTGTCACGATATCTGCGAAAGATACGCGGCCTGTGCAGGAAGGGCATTACCTGCACGGGAGCATGCGTTGTTGGTCTCAGAACGTGATGACCTGGTAGCCCTGGGCCACGAGCTTCTTGAAGCTCGGATGGCCTTCGAACTCTCCCGCCAGTTTGACCCCGCAGGCCGCGACAGCGTCCTTGACGCCGAAGGCTCCGGCGCAAAACTCGCAAACTCCAGCGATTCGATCTTTCACGGCTGCGCAAAGCCCGTGGAGTTTATGATCAGGTTTCTCCAGTTCGGGAATCCATTGTGCCCCGGCGCCGTCAAAAATCAGTTGCACGTCCTCGTGGCCGTCCTTGAACTCCTTGACCGCTTCCAGCGCGTTCACGACACGCCCGAGCCCTTCATGCGTTTCCGTACCGGCCAGCACGACGATCGCGACTTTGCTCATGATGGACTCTTTTCAAAATGACAGTAAGGTGAATGCAGAAACCGCTTCCGCTTCATGTGAGAGGACGGATGAATCGTCATACTAGCGCACTTCCGGTGAGTCCCTCCGTGATCTGGCTTACAGACCCGCCCAACTATTTATTCTCTGGCAACTGGTGAGCTGCCTTACAGATAGGGAGCACGCGAGTAGGTAGAATCGCGCCATGAACACACCGGTCTGTTATGGATATGGAGGTGCCGCATGACCTGCGAGCGATGCGATGGCCTGATGGTCAGCGAACGGATTTGCGACCTTCAGGGGATGAGCAGCGATCTCCAAGCGGACGGATATCGCTGCCTGGTCTGCGGCAACATTGTCGACGCGGTGATTCTCGAAAATAGACGGCGTTCGACGGACGCGATCGAGCCCCTTATGGTTTTCAGTTCTTACATGCCACAGCTCGTGGCGGCATGAGATGCAACGGACACATTGAGGAGGTGGCGCATGAGGGTCCAAAACGATCCGGTCATGGCATTGCGCATTCAACTTCACGAATTGCCCTGTCCGGCCTGCGGCGGTCACGAGCTGGTTCCGATACTCCAGTGCGATTACTACCCGGACGGATGTCTCTGGATCGTGCGATGCCATGCGTGTCGGACGCAGTATCATCTCGACCATCGAAGTGTGCCGATATACGGATAATAGGGGTGTATAGGCTGAAGAATAAGAACCTCACACATCGAGAGAGGGGGTGAACGTATGCCACTCGCACAACTGAAAGGGCTCAGTGGGTTTCTCAGCGTGGAACAGAAAGCCGAGCTGATTCGGAAGGTCACGGACGCGATCGTGTCGGTTGAAGGAGAAGGGTTGCGGCCCGTGACCTGGGTCATTATCGAAGGAGTCCCCTCAGGGGACTGGGGCGTTGGCGGGACACCCGTCACGACCGAGGCTTTGAAGAAGATGGCTGCGCAGGGGAAGTAACGGACATTCATCGCACATCACAAGAAGGAGGATGAACATGCAGTTTCCCATTCATACGAAGGAGACGGCCCCCGACGCGTCTCGCGCCACGCTCGCGACCACGGAGAAGAAGTACGGATTTCTTCCCAATTTATACGGCGTGCTCGCAGAGTCTCCGGCTGCGGTGCAAGCGTACGCGGGGATCAACAAGGCTCTTGAGCAGAGCGCCCTCTCACCGGTCGAGCAGCAGGTGGTGACACTTGTGATCAGCGCCGCGAATAACTGTACCTACTGCGTGGGAGCCCATTCCACGGTGGCCAAGATGGTCCGCATGCCCGAGGACGTACTTGACGCGCTGCGTACACAGCGCCCGCTTTCCGACCGGAAACTCAACGCGCTTCGTACCGTGGTGTTGTCCATTCTGCATCATCGCGGCTGGGTACCGGAGGATGATCTGGAGTTCTTCGCGGCGGCAGGATACGAACAGCGGCACCTGTTGGATGTGCTGACGATCGTGGCGCTCAAGACCTTGAGCAATTACACGAATCATATCGCGCACACGCCGCTTGATCCACAGTTTGCAGCGCAGGCGTGGAAGGCGCATACCGCCACGGGAGGCTAAGCGATCGATCACCTGAGCATGGCAGGTTCCAAAGGAGGTGGGTGGTGCGAAACATCTATGCGTGTCTGCTGTCGGTTGTGTGGTTCATGGTCCCTGTGCTGGCCTCAGCCAACACGTGGCCTGGGTTCGGAGTGAGGGGGATTGATCGGGACACCGTTACCCAGGGTTGGCTCAAGCAGGGCGTCTGGATGAGGACCGTGGCTGACTCTCGGATGGATCGCCGTGACCAATTTGGCATGGATGAGCGTAACCGAAGCGTTAGAGAGTCCAAGGAGAGCAGGACGACAGCCCAAACCGACTGTGAGAGGTCTCATGAGTCAGCCCGCTCCAACAACACGCCTCTGTCGCTCAGCAACGATCACGATCATCCATTCGACAGCGTGCATCGCCCCTCCCATCGCCCCGACCCATGGTGGGGACGGCGTGTGGAGGGTGATCCGATGATCAGAGGATTGAATCGGAGTCCGTCAGGGAAATAGGATGAGGTCAAAATTTAGACGATCCTATACAGCTATGGGTTCGCCTGCCCGGCATATCAGAGACGTACATCGAACACCGCGAGCTATTGTGAAAGACTCAGACCAAGACCATTGGCTCATATCCATCCAGACTGGCGGAGGACTGCCGCATTCAGGGTTCCGGCTTTGCCTTCTTGATCCCCAGTGCCTTGATACGTGACGCAAGCGTTGTCGGTTTCATGCCCAGCAAGGCCGCTGCGCCGTCTGCACCGAAAATCCTGCCCTTGGCCAGCCGGAGTGCCTGCACGATACTTTCCCGTTCCTGACTTTTCAGATCGTCGCGTGTGGTCACCTTCGCTAGCGAGACAGTGGAAAGGGAGGAGGCGCGTACAGGGGAAAGTGATGATGGCAGCTGCACCCGCAGAGCGCTGCCTTGAGAAAGGATGACGGCGCGCTCAATGACATTTTGCAATTCACGTACATTGCCGGGCCAGTCGTGGGCGGCCAGCTGATTAAGCACGGCCTGCGTGATTCGTGGCGCCTGCCGATTCATTCGCTGGGCGCTTTGAGCGACGAAATGCAGGACGAGTTTTGGGATGTCGTCACGGCGCTCACGGAGCGGAGGAATATGGAGGGGGAAGACGCTTAATCGATAGTAGAGATCTTGGCGGAACCGGCCGGCCTCGACTTCTCGTTTCAGATCCCGATTCGTCGCGGCGACGATTCGCACATCCACCTGGCGTGTGCGGGTATCGCCCACGCGCTCGAACTCTCCTTCCTGGAGCACGCGCAGCAGCTTCGCCTGCATCGGCAGCGGCACTTCTCCGATCTCGTCGAGGAAGAGCGTGCCGCCGTCCGCAAGTTCGAAGCGCCCAGGGCGGTCGCCGAGGGCGCCGGTGAAGGCTCCTTTGATATGGCCGAAGAATTCGCTTTCGAACAACGCGTCCGGCACGGCGCTGCAGTTGACCTTGATCAAGGCTCGTCCTTTGCGCGAACTTCGGTCATGGATGGCTCGGGCCACCAGTTCCTTACCCGTGCCGCTCTCTCCGGTAATCAGAACGGCGGCATCGGTTGGCGACACGAGCTGGATTTGGCGCAGCACGTGTTGGAGTGCCTCGCTGTCTCCGACGAATTCACCCATACCGAGAGCCGCGGTGACTTCCTCCCGTAGATAGTGATTCTCTTCCTCTAAACGGGCACGCAGAAGGTTGATCTCTTCACGAGCCCTGGCGTTGGCAATACTCACTGCCGCATAGTCGGCGAACATGCGCAGCCACTCGAACGCCTCCGTATCCAGCAGGCTGCGATCAAAGAGTGCCAGCACTCCCAGCACCTCTCCCCGGAAGATCAGAGGCTGCACCGCGAAAGTTCTGACTCCCTCACGCGCAAACCAAGCCGGGTCGGCGATCCAGTCTTCATCGCCTCGAACTCCGGCAAGCCAGAGTGGCTCACCGCTTATGGCGACACGGCCGATCTTGCGTTCGCCGATCGGAAACCGGTGAAAGCCTCCCTCGACACGGCTGTAGTCGGCCTGTTTGTCATGCGGCACGCCGGCGCTCGCGGCAAGGTGGAGGGCCTTGATGTCGGTCTGGTCTTCGATTTCCCGGCACAAGGGACAGGATCGGTCGGGGATCGCAAGCCAGATGCGTGTCAACACGGTGTTGGGGCATTGAGCAATGCCGTCAGTGATGGTGCGCAATACTTCTTGGAGCGCTCCCTGACGAGCGGTGGCGACCATGACCTGAGGCAGCTGGTGGGGATTCATGGCATTCAAGCTACGATATTACGTTATAAGGCGCAACGAAGAATCGTATATTACGAATAATCGTAGTACTTGGTTTGCGTGACTTGTTCAGTAGGTAATTAGTTATCAACGGCTTAGGCATTCATGCTCCATGGCACAGCTTCTGCTGAACAGGAGAATCAATCGCGCGAATTGAAGCGCGGGCAACTCTCACTGTTCAAGGAGGTTCTCATGACTCGCATCGCACCGCTGGATCCTCAGACCACAATTGGTCAGGCCAAACATCTCTTCGACGGCGTGCAGGGAAAACTTGGCGCCGTGCCCAATCTCATTCGAGTGCTGGGTAACGCGCCTGCCGCACTGAAGGGATATCTCAGCTTCAGTGCAGCCCTCGCAGACGGAGGCTTCAGTCCTAAAGTCCGTGAACAGCTCGCCCTGACGGTTGCTGAAACCAATCGATGTGCCTACTGCCTCAGTGCGCATTCGTTTCTTGGGGGCAAGCTCGGGCTGACCCAGCAGGAGCTGGTCGATGCACGGAAGGCCACTGCGGCCGATCAGCGGACCGAGGCCATCCTCAAATTGGCGCAAGGTATCGTTGTCCGGCGAGGGGTGTTGGAATCGACCGAGCTCAAACAAGCACGCCAGGCCGGATTAACCGACGGCGAGATCGTCGAGACGGTGGCCCATGTCGCGCTGAACACCTTCAGCAACTACATCAACCATATTGCCGGGACCGTCATTGACTTTCCGGAGGTCTCCCTCACAAGCGGGTGTGCCGCTTCGTCCTGCGCCTGCGGCTAGAGGTGGCATGCCCGGGAAATTTTAACGATCAGCTTGTGGTTATTCATGCGGTGAGAGGAAAGGAAGAACGATGAAAACAGCTATTGTGATCCTGTCTGATCCTAGAGGCGGCACGGAGGAGGCGTTGGGACGGGTGTTCAACGCGCTCGCCCTGGCCGCTGAATCCAAACAGCAAGGTGACGAGGTCGCCGTGGTTTTCAATGGGCCAGGCACCAGGTGGCCGGCGGAGCTGACCAAGCTGGGGCATCCGGCCAACGCCCTCTATAACTTAGTACGCGATGTTGTCCAGGGCGCATCATGCGCCTGTGCCGAAGTATTCGGGGCCACGGACAGTGTCCGGTCTTGTGGCGTGACGACCGTGAACGACAACGCGTTGCCGGGAACTTCGGGGCTTCTGAGCCTCAGGCGCTACCTGGCAGAAGGATGGAGCGTGGTGGTGTTTTGATCGGTCGAGCAGGGGTGGAGGGAAGACGGCTTCCGGCTGCCTTCCCTCCCGCCTAACGGAGGGCAAGACGATGGCGGGAAAATATTTGCAGATGACGATGACCGAGTCGGTGCATCGAGCTCAGCAACAGTACTACGGGCATGCATTGAGGATTACCGATGTTCCTGAGCGCGATCCCCTCGGCGAAGCCGAGGCTCGATTCATTGCAGATCGTGACAGTTTCTATATGGGCTCAGTCAGCGAACATGGCTGGCCCTATGTCCAGCACCGAGGCGGACCGAAAGGCTTTCTGAAGGTCCTTGATCCCGCCACGATCGCGTTTGCTGATTACCGGGGGAACCGGCAATTATTGAGCACAGGGAATCTCCACGCGAATGACCGGGTGGCGCTGTTTCTCATGGACTATAAGAACCGGGAACGGTTGAAAATTCTCGGTTATGCGCGGGTGGAAGATGTTCAAGGGAATGCGGCACTCGTTGAGCGCCTCACGCAGGGAGACATGCGGAACAAGGTGGAGCGGGTCGTCACCATTGAGGTGGTGTCCTACGACTGGAACTGTCCGAAGTACATCACCCCCCGCTATTCCCTCGACGAGGTGGAGGAGGCCGTTGCGCCGTTCAAATCTCGCATCGCCGAGTTGGAAGCACAGCTCGGGTGAGTTCGAGCGTAGAGGAGCGGTGGATGCGATCGGGATTCCGCCGTTGCCAGCGTCGAGGAGGCAGGACCCATGCATAATATCTCGCGTCGAAGGTTTTTGACGCTCACAGCCGCAACGAGTGGCGCGCTCGCGTTCGGAGATTGGCCCGACTTCCTCCAGCGTCCGCAGGCAGGACCTCTTGCTTACACCTCGGAGCCGATCAAAGTCGGAATGATCGATCCTCTCTCCGGTCCCTACCATACGTCCTCCATCCACGACGTGCATGGCGCGACCGTGGCGGTGGATCGCTTCAATAAGGGTGGCGGGGTGCTGGGACGTCCGGTCATGATCATCGAGGCCGATGATGCATCCGATTTAGATACCGCTGTTCGGGCTGCCCGCAAACTGATCAAGGATGACCATGTACATTTCCTCATGGGTACCTTCAACGGCGAGGTGGCGCTGGCCGTTGCGGCGGTAGCCAAGCAGGAGAACCGGCTCTTCATGGTGACCGGAGCGTATGTTCCGGAGTTGACGGGATCCGAGTGCGACTCACATACGTTCGTGTTCATGCCGAACGCCCTGATGTTGTCCAAAGCCGTCACACCCCATCTCGTAAAGACCTATGGGAATCACTGGTTCATGATCACCGCCGAGACGATGGATGGCCGAGCGGCAGAACAGGCCATGACCGACGCTCTCATGGCCGAGGGCGGCGATGTGCTTGGTTTGCTCAGCACACCCTTCGGAGCCACTGACTTCAGTGCCGCGTTGGCCCACGCCAAATCTGTAAAACCCGACGCCGTGATCCTGAACCTCTATGGCTGGGATCTGGTTCACGCTCTGAAAGCCTACAGCAGACTTGAGCTGGCCAAAGAACAGATCGGTGTCGGTGGAATGATCGGCGGCGAACAGATCGGCCGCCCGCTTGGCTATGCCGGTAACGCGGGGATCTGGGGGTTGATCTGGGATCCAAAAGTCCGGAGCGAAAGCTCTCGACGATTCATTCAAGGTGTGATCGACAAGTATCACCACACTCCCACCTCACGCTGTTACCACGGATACGCGGCCATGACGCAGATGCTAGAGGCAGCCCAGCGGGCCGGGACGACCGATACGCAGGCGGTCATCGAAGCGCTCGCGGGACATGAATTCGACGGTTTGAAAGAGGGACGTTCCTACTTCCGCCGTTCGGATCACCAGCACGTGCAAGATGTGTTGGTGGGGAAGGCCTACGGCAAGGAACTAGGATTGGGGCACTACCAACTATTGGCGATGGTCCCAGGCGACGCGGTTGCGAGCGCGCCTGATCAGCCGGTGTGCCGGTTGTCCTGAAATCACTCCATGACAGCGATCAACTCGCGTGCAGCAGTATGCTCTTGAAGCAATTTTGAGGTAGGGATTAAGCTGTTTACTCATCGACGAGACTCACGAATGGCAACGGAAAGCATGCGGGATAGGTGACAAGACCGATGAGCAAATCAAATGAATTGAAGGGGTGTCCGCTTCTAGCAGGGATTCCACCTGAGGCTCTCCACCGTGACTGCCCGACGGCTCGGATTGTGGCAATCCGGCATCGTGGCACAATCTATCGGCTGGGCGATCCCACGCGCGCGATCTTTTGCGTGCTCAACGGTCAGGTTGCTCTCGCGAGGGTCAGTTCGGACGGAACGGCGCTCACCACGGCGGTGTTGAGAGCGGGGGAATTCTTCGGCCCAGCGCTGAGTGGTGCCGCTGAAGCCGAAGACACGGCGAGCGCGATCGGAGCTGTTTCGATATGGCAAACCCCGAACGATGAGTTTCGGCGCCTGTTGCTGCACTATCCCGCCGTTGCCTTGGAATGTGTATCGCTGCTTGCCCAGCGCCAGCGCCGGATGGAACGCCGGCTCGAAAGCTTCGCGTTCAAACGAACCGAGGCACGGCTCGCCGAAACCTTCCGCGAGTTGTCAGGCGGGTTCGCCGCTCGCTGCACTCATGGCTTCGGAGAACACCTCCGCCTCACCCAACAGGAGTTGGCCGACCTTGTTGGCGCAACCAGGCCGGTGGTCAGCACGATTCTCAACCGGCTCCGTGACAAGGGAGTGCTGGCATACACCCGTGAGTATGTGTGCGTGCGCGGGTTCGAAGAGATCGCGAAACTGATCGATTCTTAAATCGATGCGGCACTGTTATCTAGAGAACAGCGCCGTCCTGTCCCACCTGGTAGCGTGACCGTACGCTCCCATTGCGAGGGCGGCGGTGCGGCGATTTCGCGCAAACCGACAGGAGGTCACGATGAGCAAAGTCTATCTGGAGATCACGGTGAAGGTACCCACGAAGGATTGCGTGAAGGCGGCCGCAGTCTACTCGAAATACAAAGACCCGTTTCTCACAACGATTTGCGGCGCGGAATCCAAGGAACTCCTTGTCCGTGAAGAGGATGTGCAAGTGCTTCACGGGTTTCATTCATTAGCTTCGGCAGAGGGCTACCTCAAGAGTGTCCTATTCGGCAACGACGTCGTGAGAGAGTTGCAGCCCTGCCTTGCGGCGGATCCGGAAATCCGGATTTACGAACGGCAATAGAAGTGTCTTCTCGAACCTAACCGGTCAACCGATTGCAGCGGCGGGGTATCGGCGCCGCTGGACAGACGCAATAGCCTGAGGAGGATAGAGTGCATACATTTGCAACCTAGGAGCCTGTATGCGAAGGGTCTAGGTGTGACGAGATGAAACGGAATTTGGTGTGATGAGAAAAGAGCGTGACGTGATTCTGAGCGATGTCGTGGCACGCACTCTAGGTCAACCCAGATGTCGGTTGTCCTGATATCCCCATTCTTCAGCGAGTTGCGGACCACGTCAGCGTGGATTCTCATCTTGATGGTGCTCAATATGTTGTCGGAGACTCGCGTCATCTCATGACAGAGGTCTTATCCATGGGAGGTTATCAATGGAACAGTCGAATCACCCCATCGCCCTTATCGTGGGAGGGTCCAGTGGAATCGGGCTTGCCACCGCGAAGCTCTTGCTTGAGCGAGCGATTTCAACAGTGATTGTGGGCCATCGGTTGGACAAGCTCAACCAAGCGAAGAGCGACCTCGCCTCGTCCGGTCCAGTAGAATCCTTTCAAGCCAACTTGTATGAGCCACAGGATGTGCAGCGCCTGATCGCATTCATTGGCCATCACGACCGCCATATCAAATATTTGGTGAATGCCGCCGGGTATTTCAAGCCGACGCCGTTTCTCGATCACACCCTCGAGGACTATGACAGGTATCTGAATCTCAACCGAGCCCTCTTCTTCATTTCGCAAGCCGTCGCCAAGAACATGGCATCAAACGGCGGGGGCTCGATTGTGAACATCGGATCCATGTGGGCGCGACAAGCCATTAAAGCGACGCCGTCCGCTGCCTATTCGATGGCGAAGGCAGGCCTGCATGCGCTCACGCAGCACATGGC
>NIUT01000104.1:11157-30276 GCA_002254365.1 Nitrospira sp. UW-LDO-01 | reverse complement strand
TCGGTAACCGAGCTCGCGTTCAAGTGCCATGCGGCCCCGAGAGATCAGGTAATAACCGGGATCGGTATGTCGCTCCCGCTCTGACGACTCATGTGCGTACGGTTCGGTCCCAGCCAGTCCGGCACGGTCCATGACCCGTGTGGCCACGTCGAGTTCCGCCACACCCGTCCCCCGCGAAAGATCCTCGATCGCATGGCGGTAGGTGTCCCGCGTGACAAAGTCCATCTCGGCATAGCGGGAATCCCGTTGCAGAATCTTGTCGACCAAACTGACGCTCTCGAAGAAGTCCGCCCAATCAAACGCGGACGTCAACCGCATGCTTGTAATGACGTTGCGAACCGTCACGCTTGTGGCCGCCTGTTGCTGATGTTCTGCATGCACCATGTCGTCGGCAGTTGTGCCCTGTTCGGCCAACCGTTCGTCGAGCCATCGCAGGACGGGACGCACTTTCGGGTCCAGGTCACGAAGCCGCTGAACCAGCTGTACCGCGAATGCGGCGGCTAACGGTCTGCGCTCAACATGGTGGAGAACGGCGGCTGGAGATTCGGAGGCCAGCACTCCGGTCCCCAACAGGCTGTCTGCCAATTCGTCGGCTTCCAGCCTGTCCGCGCGGCTCTGAACAACCCGCTCAATCAGCCTGCGAAGGTTTTCTACGAGAACGACACGCAGCGAGATCGCCACCGCCCACAACTCACCGATCGTCAGCGGTTGCACCTGTTGATACGCCATTACAAAGCGACGAAGCATGTCGGGATCGAACCGACTGTCGGTGTGAGCGACAAACGCCCAGGTCACTCCATAGACGCGCGGGTAATTCTGCAAGGGGCCAGATGAAAGTTTGGGCAATTGTCGGTAATACCCAGGAGGCAAATCGTCGATAATCTCGCGAAGTTGTTCGTCGATAATATGAAAATTATCGACGAACCATTCGGCTGCCGGCGTAATCGTTTTCTCTTCGTGAATGGTGCGGGCGATGGCTTGATACGACTTGACTAAGACACGTCCATTATCGAGGACTCGTGGCGTGAGCAACCGGCCGACTCGTGCGTCGGCGGTGACAACCTGTGCCGCCGCGAGGCTGACAGCGTGCTGTTCGAGCCGCTCGACACCGAAGAGCTCGGCGCGAATCGGTTCTTCCAGCTCGACACGCTTGGCAAGAGGTGAGAACATCGCACTCATATACGTACCGACCAAGTCCGGAGTCGTCCGGCTGACTCAGGAGCTGAACTGCACCGACCATACTGAACGTGAGATCATCGACTGTAACCAGGAGAGGCAAGCTAGGATTGAATCATGCGATGCCGGATGGCCATCTGCATGCCCCCTCACCGCCTCTGAGGGCAGAACTATGGATCCGTCGTTGTTTCAAACGCTTTCACCACGAGTGTTATCTCTTTCATCTTGTTCACCAAACCTGCATAGGAATGCTCGCGGATAATGCTGGCGAACTGCGCATGGTAATTGCTCACAAGACCCACACCGTCGATGACCACATCGTACACATACCAATGGCCGACTCTGTCGGCTAACCGAAAATCTATAAAGGTGTCCGTTTTCCGTCCCGACAGCCTCGTTCTGACTTCGGCACAGTTTTCTTCGTGCTGTTCGGACAGGTAGAGCACTTGCTCGTCGACGTAGTTGTCAATTCGACCGGCGACCGTGTCTCTGAGTAACTGAACAAAGAGCGCAATAAACTCCTGCCGCTCGATGTCAGCCAGTTCTATCCAGGACAAGCCCAGAGCCAATTTGGCCATATCCTTATAGTCGACGTGCTCCCTGATGATCTGCTCAATCTTCTGACGTCGTTCCAGCGAGCGGCCCGGCTGGTTCAGTTCCTCACTATTGAGAATATGGATCACTTCATCGATCGTGCCCCTGACTGCTTCGGTAGCAGTCTGCTCGGCTGAGGCCACGGGAGTCCCTATCATCAGCATCAGTAAAGCAACCGTGCCTGCCTTCACGAACCAGGTCATACCCAGACGCATTTCGGACCTGATTGCATTCGTACTAGCGATACCGTTGAAGCTCTGGCTCATAGGTTGGTTCCCTCAAGTGCTGGCGTCACACGACTCAGAATGTTGGCTTCATGTCTTTCAATGAATCTCCACTTTTTTTCAACAGGTCCCCTCCTGGAACGCCCCCACCCTGTGGAGACAGACTGCTCAGTTGTTCTTTGACCTGTTTGATCGTCCCCATATTCTTTTGAAGGTCGTCGACATTCTTCTGCATGTCCACCAGGGCCCTGCCGAGCTGGGTGACCGACGTCGAAAGTCCAAATAGCCCTTGGGCGGAAGCATAGTGCAGTGACAGGCCTCCCATCCCAAATCCGCTAATAAATGCCGTCATGATCATGATCGATGTCCGAGATCTATTCTTCATATCCCCCTCCTCTTCGGCTCCATGCTGGCCAACTCCGGTTCAGTCGACCTACTGATGTCTCATCGGCACACACGATGCGTGGATAGAAGACAAGACGTGCGGGGTCAAGGACTAGGCGCAAATCGAACACAGATGAGGCCCTAGAGTCCCTGAGGCCTCACGCACCTCCAGATAAAGCGATCCCCATTCAGAGCAAGGGACCGGCTCTATCTAGATGAAGTGTTGATACCAGCGAGCGCTGCGACAAGTCATGATGCCATCTCCCTGACTAAGACAGCAGCGGCTCGCTAGACTCCTAAGCGACTGCGCGCGCCCCTTGATCAATCGAACGCGCACGTTTCGTTCGAATAATGCTTTGGGCTCGAGCAACCTCTTCTGCCGTGCCGTGGACCATAAGGATAAACTTCTGTGACTTGAGCGCCGTGTCGTAATTACCGACACTGTCTTTGGGAATCCCCAGATTATTGAGCGCTGCGCCGATTGCCATTACGCCCCCGATCGCCACCGCCTCTTCAAGTGCACCGAGGACCCACCCGAGCAGAGGACCCGCAATCAACACCGGGCCGATCCCCCGAATGGCCGTGCCCCACCCAGTATATCCCTATCGAATTGAGACTAGGCCCCTCACCTGTCGCAAGCGCATCCACGACAGCATTCATGCCAATGAGCATAATTGAGCGGACGGCTGCAGTCTGTTCACAATTGCTCAATAGGAAACGCGCTGAAAATGGTGGGGGCCGCAGATGCAACTTGATTTGGTTCCGGTAAACCAAAGAAGCGGAATCAGGTTGAGCCCCTAATCGTGGAGCACAACATTGAGGAGAGAGCTATGCACATGCAATACGCCATTCCGACGCGACCCGCCTTTGTAATTGATGAACCCGAGTTTACGGAACTTGTTCATAAAGAAACTGACGCGCGAGCGGGTGGTGCCGATCATTTCGGCCAACGTTTCCTGACTGATTTTGGCGATGACCGCCTCCGGCCTGCTCTCCTTCCCAAAGTGCGCCAACAACAGCAACGCCCGCGCCAGCCGCTTTTCACTGGAGTTAAACAGTTGATCCACCAAATCTTCTTGGACTCGGATCGAATGCAACAGTAGATAGGACATAAATGCTTCAGCGAACCTGAGGTTTTCCTGAAGCATACGGAGCATTACGGCTTTCTCGATACGGAGGATACAAGCCTCTTCCAAGGCGGTGGCCGTGGCCGTCCGGATCGTCTGACCCACCAGGCACGATTCGCCTACAAACGCACCTTGTTCAAGAATCGCGATGACGGCCTCCTTGCCATGCTCCGAGACCACGGTCACTTTCACTCTACCTACCTGAATATAAAACACCGCATCGGCCGTATCCCCTTGAGAAAAGAGAATGTGTTTCTTGGAAAACGAAAGCACCGTTTTGCATTTGTCAGCCCTATTGAGAAAGGTGTCCAGATTGAATGGCGGTCGTATACGTATCATCTCTCACCCTCTTCTCTTCTTTTCACACCGGCTGAGCCAACCTGTTGTCGGCCACATCATGGCGTCATCGTACTCAGCAAATGCAGTAGGGTCCATGCAGATAATTCGTGCCCACTTCCGACACAGTCTCTCCCGAATCCCACCCTACTCAGTCGACAATAACGTCACCTTATGGACCGCGGTTCAGCGAATACGATTCGCCGGACGACGAAACAGGAGTCTGCAGACTATCCACGCTCTGCTGCATTTCCCTTAAGGCCAGACCGATCTGCTTGGCTGGGCAATGGCGCAAGGCCTGGATACCGCCTCCGATCCACAACCGAAGACCTGTTCTGGACGGTGAATTCGGTGTCAGGACGTAGGTACGTATCATCGTCTTCATAGTATCCTCCATGATACGTGGACCTCCCGTCTCACGCTCGAAGCGGGCCCGAGAGAACCGGCCATGTTCATATTGACCTGACCACCTTTTGCATTAAGATTGTGCTGAACCGTCGAGTCGCACCTGGGCATTAAAAGACGTTCGAGTTCATAGAACGAGGACCGGACAAAGCCTCCAGAGAGGAGCCTGGGCTGAAGGAGTTTCTCCAAGACCCCCTACTCAAGTGGGGACGTGACCGAGGAAAAACTCACTTTTCTGCGCGCCCTGACGTTTGAGAAGAAGCGACGGACCTCGTTCTACTATTACCGGGAGCTTCAGAATCTCAGAGAGCCGCTGCATTTTCAAACCTCTAACAGAAAACCTTCCTCACGGTAGAGGCTTTTTGAGGCATTGTTATTCAGTCAACAGATAGGTCACAACCAGAGCAACCGCCCACGCAAACATATACACGAGCAGAACGTGCTCAAATTTCCAATCACACCACATATTCATGACGGGCTCACGAGGCTGGCGATCTCTCGCTCATCATAAGCTCCTCCGTCTTGACTCCGCCTTCATGCTGCTCCGCAAGTGGTATCGACAACGGTTATCACCACGATCCCTATCAAGAGGGCTAAGGGAAAGGCCTTTCCCGTTCATCATTTTCCGTCTTCTCCTTATTCTCATCGCACTCAGCCTGATCCCTTCTTTGGTCTGTTCGCCGGGGATCCAGGAACACGAGCTCTGGTCCGGGCCGACGGGAGAGGACTCCCTCGGTTCGCTTCAATACCAGGGTCAATCGACTCCCCACATAACAGACAACGCCACCCTACGACGGCATCCGAGCTTGATGATTCCTGCATCCGATTGACGACCATGAGGCCTTGGCAACGTGAACATTGCATCGAATCCTCCAGCAAATCAAACCTACAACACCTTCCTCAATGTATTGGCCCATATAATGCATGCATAGATAGACTCCGCCTGACTTCGATGACAATGCCGAAACCAGCACCTCCTGACGAACACCAAGAAGCTGACCATGCGAAATCTCCCTCAGTGAATATCCGGTGCCATGACAGTGCCCATCGCCTGAAGATACCGGCTGCAACCATCTACGCTGTCCCGCTGAGAGGGTGAGGCCCGAGCAAGCAAATCGTTCACGACAACCGGCATAAGACTGCCTCCTGGTTGCCGACGGTGACACGAATCTGTTGGATACACTTGCGATATGACGCTCACAGGACGGGGAGCGTGATGAAATACCACACGAGAAACATTGCAAGTGCCAGCAGCAGTCCCTTGAATGCGATCGAGTCGATCTTGTTTCTGGTTTGTGTTGTCATTCTGTTCTTTCTTTTTAATGACCGTGTAAGGGATGGGATCCAACACCTGTACAAATCATGGTGTTCTCCACTGTGCTCCGATCAGCACCGAGGCAGTGGAATCTTCCATCTACGGTTTGCGCATCCCGCATGGAAGTTCAACGTTGCCTGGAACTTCAATATCCGTGATGGCCCAAAAGATCCAAAAAGAGTTTGCGTAGCCTGCATTAGGACGAGAGTCCGGTCACACTTGCTCCCTGATGGCAGACTACGCGTCAGAGAGTCCATGCACGGGAGATGCACCAGCATGCGCGAGAGGCTGATCCTCCTTGGCTGGTTGACCGGGAAACGCGACATTAAAGAGGGCTAGATTCGGATGTTGGAACTCGAGTCGTTTTTCTCTATTCGAGAAGGACCGATCACCGATTGCCAGTAACTGCTGCTTATTGAGGAGTAACTCACGTTTGTCATAGACGGCCCATTCATATTCTTGGGTCATGGCAAGCGCGTCAACGGGGCAGGCCTGGACACACATCCCACAAAAAAGGCAGCGGGTCATGTCCATAGAATATTCCTTGGCATATCGCTTGATAGGCTCGCCCGGAACTTCGGCGCTCACGACCGTGATGACCCTCGAAGGACAAGCAGCTTCGCAGAGATCACACCCCACACACTTGTCTGTCCCATCGTCATACCGAAGCAACGCCAGCATCCCCCGATAGTTGTCGGGCAAGATCCGTTTCTCGTGAGGATATTGAAGGGTAATCGGCTTGTAATGAAGGAGATGACTCATGGTCGACTTCATTCCCACGGCAAGCTCATAGAAGGTGATCAGCTTGACCCAAGCCGTGAATCCCTGATAGTGCCTTGTCAATCTCTCTCTCAACCTCATGCGTACTCTTTCTTGGAGCGAACGAGTTGCCCGTCGATGACTCGCATGGAGGACTTCGCGCTATCGCCCTTTCAATCAGAGCCTGCCTCTGCTGCAATCACGAACACGTACCAGCCACGAACAAAGAGTACGATGGTGATCGCTAGGAAGCTCAGCCCGGCTGTGAAGTACCCAAACCCGTCAAGAGCTTCCTCATGCCGATCATCCTTTCACCCAGGACACTATCGAAGAAGGACCATCGGCTCCTAGCAAGAAGGCCTCTTGAGATGATCCTTCACAATTTCGGTGCCGACGGCTCGTTTTCCTCCTCTGATCTTCATCTGCGCAGTTTTGTTCAGCCGACAGACGCTGCCCGGCATTGGCGGCATCAGGAATTCTAGCGATACAGACCTTCAGCGTATCCGCCTCCGCACCTGACGCCATCACGCTCCTCTCGGAGCGAACTTCTTGGCGCTTTCCCCAGGAGGACCTGCCGCCTGCGCAGGCTGAGGTGACTGTATTGACAGCACGACAAGCAGCATTCCCAAGAACACTACGGCTGCACATTGTGAGATAGTCGTTTTCATCATAACGGCCTCCTCATACTCGATTGAGCTTGATCCCGCACACCCCCGACACACCTCCTAGGCCCCACATGGGAATTGGTACTCATGCGCAGGAGTAGAAGACACCACTGCTGTGGAATTCATCGTTCGCATACGGTCACCGCTTGACTCGATGACACTTGCTGTTTCGAAGAATCTGCGGAAACTGAGGAATCACACGCGCAGGAGAGGGAGGGAATGCGCGAGGGATAGGACAGTCAACGGCATTCTCACTGCCACGAGATCACCCTACAGCTCACTATCGTCGCTGTCAATGCTTTGGATTGGAGTTGGTGCTATAACGCTGTGATTCTATAGAGCAATATTTATTTCTCCGCGTCCGTATCTGGTGATACATGGAGCAGCACAGCAGCTGCTGTAGTCTAAGCTGTTTCATTTCTGTTAATTTAGTAATCGTAATATGCCTAATCTCACTAAGATGACTCCGGCCTGAGTCTTTTGGCCTACGCTCAAGACCATCTGAACATTCACCCTCTAGAACGTTTATGAGATAATCCTACTATGTTTCTGAAACGCTGGCTGGTCGGAGACCCCCTTAAAACCGCTCAAGCAAGGCACGAACGGCTCTCCAAAACAGTCGCTCTTGCCATCTTCTCGTCAAACGCGATTTCATCCGTCGCCTATGGAACGGAGGAAATCCTGCTGGTGTTGATTCTCGCTGGTCCGGCAGCCGTCGCCTGGTCGATTCCCGTCAGCTTCGCCATCCTCTTTCTCGTCGTGATGTTGACGATTTCCTACCGGCAAATCATCCACGAATATCCTGAAGGAGGTGGGGCCTACGTCGTTGCACGAACGAACCTGGGCGACCGGCCGGCTCTCGTGGCGGCTGCAGCGCTGATGATTGACTACGTCTTAACAGTGGCCGTCAGCGTTGCAGCAGGTATTGCGGCGCTCACCTCGGCTGTCCCAAGTTTATTCATTCACCGCGAAGCCCTAGGGCTGGTCGCCATTCTATTTATCATCGTGATGAATCTCCGTGGGGTTCGCGAGTCCGGCAAGTTTTTTGCCGTTCCAACCTATTTTGCCATAGGCGCCCTTGGCCTTCTGGTGCTCGTAGGGACCGTTCGATCTCTTGCAAGTACCAGCGCAGTCCTCCCTCCTCCAACCCCTGTCGAGACAGAAGCGCTGACCCTGTTTCTCATCCTCCGCGCCTTTGCGGCAGGGTGCTCTGCCGTGACCGGGATGGAAGTCATTTCAAACGGAGTCAAGGCCTTTCGTCCACCAGAGCCACGGAATGCCGCGATCACCATGGTCTGGATGTCCGTGATCCTGGCCTCGCTCTTTATGGGTATCAGTTGGATGGCTTACCATAACGGCATTTTGGCCAAGATTGATGAAACCGTGATCTCCCAACTCGCTCGATTGACATTCGGCACAGGCCCCATCTACTACTCCATACAGATCGGCACCATGGCCTTGTTGGTATTGGCCGCGAACAGTGCCTTTGCCGGTTTTCCACACCTGGCGTCGATCCTGGCGCGCGACGGATTTATGCCCCATCAGATGGCGACCTTCGGGGATCGATTGGTTTTTTCGAACGGCATCATCATCCTTGGATTCTTTGCCTGTCTCCTGCTTGTGATCTTCGAGGGCGACACACACGGGTTGATTCCCTTATACGCCATCGGCGTGTTTGCCTCGTTTACACTGTCTCAGGCCGGTATGGTGAAACAATGGCTTGTGAAGAAAGGGCCACATTGGCAGACGAAACTGATCGTCAATGGAGCCGGTGCCCTGACGACCGGTATCGCGACGATCATCATTGCCACCACCAAGTTCATGCAGGGTGCGTGGATCGTCTTTGTACTCGTCGCCATTCTCCTACTCATCTTTCAGGGCATCCGCTCCCACTATAAAGCCGTTAGCGAACAGATCGCACTGGACCGACGAGGGGAACGACCGCCGTTACCTCGGCGCAATATCGTCATTATTCCCGTCAGTGGAATGAATCGTGCCGTGGTCCGTGCACTGGACTATGCACGGAGTCGACCAGGCGAAGTCCGCGCTGTGTACATCGACGTGGATCCTCAAGAAAGCGCCAAAGTCAAAATCCAGTGGGCCCAATGGGGAGGCGGCGTGAATTTAATCGCGCTGTCGTCGCCGTATCGTTCGGTCCTGGGATCATTGCTGGACTACGTCGAGGAAGTCCTCGAGAAAGATCAGAACAGCTGGGTGACCGTCGTGATCCCGGAGATCCTACCGGCACGATGGTGGCAGAATATCCTCCATAACCAACGAGCGCTCATGCTCAAAGCCTCACTGCTGTTCAAAGAGCGAGTGATTCTCATCGATGTCCCCTACCATTTGACGCGATGACAATGCTTCGTGACGCGTGGCTCATGAAACGTGACGCCCGGCTTCGGATTTCTCGTCTTGCGCTCGTCACCGTTTGCCTTGCAATGGCTTTTCCGGTTCATGCCTTCCAAATCACTGAGCCACCAGAAGGCGCCACGCTCGCTGCTGGAACGACCATTACAGCGCGTGTGGATTTGGGGAAGGACGCCGGTATCATCAAGGTCCGCTACTATTGGTACGGTGAGCAAGATGAGGTCTTGGTTGAACAGGATGACTCAACCGCCACTGGCTCCATCGTGGCGCCGGTCGCCATGATCGGATCCATCGAACAGGACCCACCGTTTGGTGGTCCACTCAACGTGTCACACACCACGATCGGGCCGATGCGTCTCTTGGCAGTGGCTGAGATTTCCCGTGGACGATTGGGAACCAGATCCGTGTTTGATGAGGTGATGGTGAACGTTGAACCCCCTGCGGCTCTCACCGCCATTGATTTTGAAACGGAGAAGCCGTTGCAATTGGGACGAGCCGGGCAATCGTCGGCCTTCGGCCACGTAGACTCGATGGGGAAGGTGTTCGAACTCCCCGTGATTGGAGAGTTTGCCGATGGAGTCGCCCGGCGCATCAGCTCTCCAGCCAGCGGAACGAGTTATACCTCCTCCAATAGTACGGTCATCAACGTCCTAGGTGATGGCCTCCTGCAGATCGTCGGGAATGGCAAAGCCACCATCACAGTCTCCAATCGTGGTAAGCGAACCACGCTTGATGTCGACGTGAATGTGAACGATGAACCGAATGAGCCTCCGCTTGCCGATGCAGGAGCGAACAAGTCGGTCAAGGCCGGTTCCAGAGTGAAACTCAGCGGCCTAAAAAGTCGAGACCCGGAAGGCGAAGCGCTCTACTATAGCTGGAGCCAAGTGCGCGGCAACAAGGTCCCGCTCCTCGATGCCAACAACTCAGAGGCTTCCTTCCTCGCCCCAACCGTCTCAGAGCCGAGGACTTATCGCTTTAAGCTGCGCGTGACGGATAAGAAGGGAGCGGACAGCTTGCCGGCATTTGTAGATGTGACGGTGGAGCCATAAGGCCGACTAAAAGTTGTTCAAGCATATCTCTAATCTCAGATTGGGACTGCCTCGATAATGATTCCTCTTTAGTTTGCAACCATGGAGTCTTATGCTTCCTACTAATTTCAATGAGCGTCTAAATGAAATGATGGACGTCAAATTGGAAGAGATCACCGAAAAGACCCAGGAAACATTCTCAAGAGACAGTGCAGATATGGCTCAAAGAGGCATGCTTCACTCAAGCAACACTCTCGGTCTTTATCAGAAAAAGCGACTAGCGCAAATAAACAGGCTAGCCGAAGCTGTGCTGGAATGCCAAACACGTCTCATTTCCACCATGAAGATTCAAGTTAGCGACACGCTGGCCTCTGAGCTCAAGAACCAGGTTGAAGCATGGGTTTCAGACGAATGGTGCGAGCGATCTATACAAACCGATCCGGATTTGGGGTTGGTTAAAGATTACAAACCCGAGTTTCGCGAAGAAGCTCTGCGGACAAGGAACAGCGCCATAAAAAAAGCGTCGCTTGAAGTCGATCTCCTCGTTGATGGGTTGCGAGCACAAACGACCACACATGCTCCGACGCTCGTTAAGGAGTTGGACCAGAAATTTAAGATCCTTCTTAGCCCAGACCAAATTAAGAACGACTTCAGTGAATGGGCAAAGCAACTTGCACCAATCAATGGACAGATTGCCGTTCTGTTCGTTGACCTCGACAAATTTAAAGAATTGAACACCAAATATACCGAACCAAAGATTGACCATGATTTCCTACCGGACGCAATGCGCCTAACAGAAAGCTTTGTTCGAGTTCGTGGGCAGGCCGCAAAGCATGGCGGAGATGAATATGTTCTGATTCTTCCAAATCATGATGCTACGGAGGCTGTAGCTTTCTCAGAAAAACTCCGACGAAGGTTCGAACAACATATCTTCACCGTTGCTGGCGATAAAGTTTCTATCACCATTTCTATCGGTGTTGCCCTATGGCCGTTACATGGCCCAACGTATGACGACGTGCTCACCAAAGCGAGCTCTGCAAAGCAAAGTGCCAAGGCACATCGAAATAGAGTCGTTCTCTTTCAGGCCATTACTGCAGATGTCTTACCCTTGCCTCAGAGTGGGTTGTCTCCAGATGGGCAACAACTTGGTCAGTATTTGAATTCAAAGTCACAAGCGGCCGATAGAGGAGACCCTATTCTCGGACCGGAACCAGTTCTCAGCGACACAAAGATGACGGAACAGCAACTATCAATTGCCGCGGATGAATTGAGGGCACGCGGATGGGTCGAAGTTCAAGCCGACGGAAGTCTTGTTGGCTTTCGTTATATCCAGCCCACCATTTTTCTTTTTATCGAAACAGACCCAACCTTGAAAGGATGGGACCCTCGTCAGGACGCGAAAGCTGTAGCGAGGGCTGCAATTGAGCTGAACGAGCTGTCTCTCTCCTCCCGTGAGGTTGGAGAAAAACTCGGCTGGGAACCACGGCGCCTTAACCCAGCGATGAGTTGGCTTGAGAATAGAGGCCATGCAAAATTCTCAAGTGCAATGGGTTCATCACCATATCGATTCACCACAATGTTCGTTACCCCTTCCACCCGTCGCCTCGCATCAGAAGTTTGATATGTGCTCTCAGTTGCGCCTTGCTCAACTGCCCCAGCCCGTAGGTTTGGCGGCAGATTTGAGTCCTTTGATGTGCTCTCGGAGAGTTATTCCGTCTTACCCACATTCTTTCGAATCCACTTGGTCAACACATCTTTCCCCAGCTCACCCGCAGCAACCTGAAAAGTGATTGACTCCAGATCTTTTGGATCAGGCAGCTCCTGAATTCCATTCACGCTGAGAAAGGCAAGCGCAGAGAGAACCGCCGCCCGCTTGTTTCCATCAACAAAGGGATGATTCTGGGCTATGTGGAACATGTACGCGGCTGCCATGGCGGGAAGGTCTTCATGCAGATATTCCCCGCCGAACTGCTGGCGTGGCATGGCCACGGCGGCATCCAGCAGACCATGATCTCTCACGCCATGTGAACCACCGTCAATGTCGATGGTGTCGGTATGGAGCAACAGGACGTCGTCCACGCTGAGGAAAGTGATGTCTTCCACGACATCAGTCCGCAAGCCGCTTCAGCATCGGTCCATACTTCTTCCGCAGCTCTTTAATCGTAGCCTTCATACGCTCTGGGCCAACGCCAACATTCGCCGGCGTAATGACAAGCGCATTCCCATTGACCGTCACTTGCAGGGGAGTGTTTTCTGTAATGCCCAGCGCTTGCATGACCGGCTTTTCAATGATCAACGCCGCGCTGTTCCCGTGCTTCTGTAACCTCTTAATCATTCCTCACCTCACGTCCTTACAATGTTACAACTCGTCTTTGGTAAAGTCTAGGGGAAGGCTAATTGTAGCCAGAAAGATAGATACGCTTGAACCAACCGCCGTGGTTCATAGCTTTGGCTTGCTGACGTTCTTTGATAGGTTGCCCTAGCACTAGGGAAAGCTTGGATGAAGTCGCTGATTGGTAAGTTTCACTGATCTCATCTAGTGTGTGTAGAAGTTCTGGAAAGCGAATAGAAATAGAACACACGGCGCGCTGCTACTGCTCCACCTGACCTCCTCCCCGCACACACCAGACTTTAAAGGCAGAGGCCTTACTGGTCATGTGGACATGGCCATTGCTCAAGTGGAGGTGCCAGGCCTTTGAGTATTCCCCGTCCGCAGAAGCGGACCAATAGAAACCAGCGGGGTTATTCAGAAAGGGATGGCCGGCGGGAAGCATAGCCTCAGAATCCTGGACAGATGGGTCAAGTAGGCTGGTCAGTTCCACAATCGATGGTAACCTCCACCCTCTCTGGCCACCAATCGCCTTATTCAGACAAGAAGACCTAGCCGCCTTCCAATCCGTGCGTGCCGTTGATGGAGACCGCTCCCAGAGCAGACCCGTGTCTTGATCCAATACAGCCTCACTGTTGAAGTTTGCCAGCACGATGAAACGCGCCTCCGTGGGCAGGGTTCGATTCCACGAAACGACGGATGGAGATGACCGATCTAGCATAGGTTGGGCCTGCCCCCCATCTGCCAGACCGACCAAAACGACAAGGGCGCTTCCCACGATGACTCTCCTGGTGATTCGCCTACGATTAGATTCCACTGACCCCCTCCTGCGTTCCACGATAAGAGCGACACATCACCCCAGTCCGCTTGCATCAATCGGTTGGCCAAGTTTACGGTACGGTGGGAAGAGAGCTATACCTACGTGGAAGGCCACGTGCGATCTTTGGCTAGGCGCCCTGCTTTGCCTTGCCTCGCGCGACCAGGGCAACCACCTGGAGCAACTTTTCAACCCGGGCTTTGTACTGATTCATGAATTGGGCGGTCCACATCGAGTTGTATTCGATGGCTGCGCTCTTCTTCATCCCGGCATCCTTTTCGCCAACAGGAGAAGAGTAGTGCGCAATCAGACGATCCAGTTCCTCCTCGCCAAAGTTTCTCGAATAGGCCTGCTTAAGATGATCGTGGAGGGTTTCCACCCTGCCCATTGACTGCCTGATGTCTTTCAGAAAGGCATCGAGCAGCCGTTCGATTTCTTTCTTCGTGTCACCGGACACATTGGGATAGCTGACCGCGATGGACTTTCGGATCTGTTGCTCGTAGTCGCTGACATATTTTTGGGTGAGTGACTCGTACTCTGATTCCAGTTCTGAAACTCGGATCAGTGTCAGCAACTTCTCAATCTTGATGGACTTGGAGTTCTCAATCGTGGCTGCTTCTGCCGCAGCCGATCCAGCAATCACTGTCAGGCTACAAAAGCACCCGAGTAGAGCAATCTGTGCAAGACTGCCATGCTGTCTTTTCTCCTGGTCGCGCATAGCTCTCACCTCTTGCGACCGAGTCTACTCCGATTAGACTGATCGTCAAGAAATAGAGAACCTTCTACGCTCCCGATTCACTCACGCGAATCGGCCCATAGATGTGGCGAGCTCGTTGAAGTTCCCTGATGTGCCGGCGCAACGCAGGACCAAATGAAGACCGTTCGACATCACGACGAAAATGCTTACTGCTTCCCTCAATATGCGCAATCGCCGCGGCCAATTCCCGTACAAGTTGTTGGCCGGCACTGGTGAGCCATCCCAACTGTTCATCGGCATACTGCAGGTCCAGCAGGGAATAGCGGACCGATTCCACTTCTTCCAAACAGCGGAAGCGCGCCCGTTGCAGGTCTCGCTGGGACAGCCCGGCTTGTTTCCATCTCATTGATCCAGAGTGCCCTGCCCCCCATGAAGCAAGGTGCTGGAATAACAGCGCACCCATGGTAAAGGTGAACGTCGCGTGAAGAATGCCTCGCAAGGGCCTCAGACTTCGTCTCCAAGGAGAGTAGAAAATCTGCTGATTGTGATCCCCGCGATACATGAGGTTCTTGCGCAGCAAGAGATTCAAGTGGTGATGGCTGTTCTCATGGATCACATCATCAATCAGATCGAGGTTGTCACGATCGAAACAATTGATAAACGAGAGGCCCGGTCGATGGCGGTAGCTGAAGCTGACCACACCCTTTGCGTGAAGCGGGATAATGCGGTTGGTCAATAGTGCCAGCACGTCATGCCCGTCAGGCCAAGCGAGTTGGATCGTCTCCCACGCACGAGTGATGCGTTCGACCTGTCGCCGATCAGTGGACTTCACGCTTCTTGGTTGGCGATCCTTCCCATAAACCAACGTTGGACCAACGGTGACGGGACCCGTCTTACCATGGACTGCGACCACAGGAGGGCGATAGGCCCAGTGCCATTGCCCGCTTTTTTCGAGTTCAGACCAGATCGGTAACACCATTCTGCCGATCTTTACCCGTATCTCACTGGACTCCACCCGAAAAACCACGCCCCCCGACGAGAGGGACAAGATCCGTCGCTTATTCTGTGGTGCCTGGCACCAAGCTTCCGCAATACCGGTGGCGATGGCTCCCGGAAGTTCCGCCTTCTCAAAGTGATCCTGTAGACTTCCCGGTACATCCCACCGGGCCATCTTTTGCCGCCGCATCCACGTGACCGACAACCTCGGGTCAAACCAGAGCGCCTCCTGCAGAAGCTCCTCCGCCAAGCGTCGACACAGTGCAAATACCCTCTTTTCCAGACCACGTGCTTGTGGACGCCCGCTTGGGAACACATCGTTGAAGTAGCCGTGTTCGAAAAACTTCTCCTGGCATTCGTCAAACAACTGCACAGCAAAATCTGTCCGATCCTGCTCTATGTTCAGTTGTTGATAGACGTCGAGGAGATACAGCAGATCATTCAGCGTCTCAATCCAGCCGACAACTTTCCATGTAGAATAGGACTCCAGCGGGAAGGCTAACCGGAGATGGTCAAAGAAGCTGGCTGGAAGCTTTAATTCCCTAGACAGGTCAGCGTAGTCAGTACGGAGTTCTCGGCACAGATCACCATGCAGGCGGCGCATCGAGTGACGAAATTCATGTTGTAACTTGATGAGAGGTCGGGGATCGAGGAGATGCATAGCAAGACGATGACAAACAATAATGGCAGGACTCTAGCGCAGCGAGAACGTACGTGCAAGCGCGAAGCGAAGCAACCTACCATATTCCCTGTTAGTCAGACCCGGCACACCTATCGTGAGTGCCTGGATATTCCTCAACAGCGTGGTAGAACCAGAGTTATACCTGACTGGCCGACAGGGGGACGCCTCTCATGATATTGAATAGGACCGAGCTGACACTGGTTCTCGCGGAAATTGTTCCAATCTTACGCGGCGGCTGGATACAAAAGATCCATCAACCACAAACCCACACCATCGTATTGGATATTCGGGTACCGGGTGAAACCCATCGGCTGTTGATCTCATGTGAACCGAACAGCGCCCGACTCCACCTCACCACTGGTTCCCATCTCAACCCGCCAATGCCGCCCCCCTTCTGCCAATTTCTGCGGGCCCACTTTCAGGGGGCCAAACTGGACGAAATCCGGCAGATCGAGAACGACCGTATTGTCGAGCTGCAGATGACCAGCAGGGATGGACCTCGCGTCATCATGTGTGAATTGACTGGGCCCAGGGCCAATATCCTCGTTCTCGATGCCGAACGCCGAGTCCTGCGAGATCTCACGCGCCAATGCACGGCGATCGGTCAAATCTATGCGCTACCACTCCAGGGCAACTCGGCCCCAAAACCGGCACCGAGCCGTTTCGCAGGTCCCGTCGGTGGCGTGCACCCTGTTTCAAAAGCGATTGATGCCTATTATCGCGAGCAAGAGTCCACCAACACCGTCGACCGAATTAGAGAAGAACGCCGACGTGTTCTCAAGAAAACGCTCAAGAAAGAGCAGCGGTTGATCGAAGCCTGGCGGGGCGACCTCGAAAAAGCAGCCGCCTACCATGACTATGCGCGGTATGGCGAATTGATCAAATCCAATCTCGGGGCCATTACGAAAGGGACCGATCATATCGAGGTGACCGATTACTTTGATGAGCAGCTTCCTACAATCACGATTCCGCTCGACCCGATGAAATCACCGCATGGCAATATGGACGACTACTTTCGAAAACATCGAAAACATCTGGTCGCTGAACGGGAACTCAAACCTCGCATTGAACGAGCCGAGCTTGGCCTCGCGCAGCTGCGCCAAGAGCTTCAGGAGATCGAGCAAGAAACTTGGACTCCACCTGCGACACCTTCTCCCCGGCCGAGCGTCGCCGCCAGTACGAGAGCTCGTACCATTGCTCAGCCACGAGGACCATTTCGTCGATTTATCTCGACTGATGGGTTCCCGATTTTCGTCGGACGCAATGCTCGCGAGAACGATGAACTCACCTTCGGCCTGGCCAAGAGCGATGATCTTTGGCTACATGCACGCGGAACGCCAGGATCACACGTCGTCGTTCGCCTGGAGAAGGGGACGGATCCTCCACCGGAAACGCTTCGTGATGCAGCAAGCCTGGCCCTGCTCTATAGTGATCTGAAGAAAAGCGGCAAAGGCGAGATCATCTACACCAGGCGCAAGTGGGTCAAAAAAGCAAAAGGACAAGCCCTTGGTGCGGTGATCGTCACCCAAGAGAAATCCGTACACATCAGTTTGGATAAGATCAGACTGGACGCGATCAAGAATCGGACTCGTCACAATTGAGGTGTGTCGTACTCCTCCGTACAGCCCCGCTCGAGGCGGATACTGACCACATCGAATCTTGGCCTCACCGGATGTGCTGATCCTGGCTGAAACAGCAGTTTCTCTCGCCCTATCGTACGGACGGGACTATGATAGCCTCAAACGGTAGGGGACGCACATGACGACAGAACAAACACAGCCACCGACCATTCTCATCGTCGACGACGATCTTCCGATCGTGAACCTCTGCAAGGCGTTTCTGGAAGAAGCGGGCTTCACTGTTCTGGGAACCGATGGGAGTTCGGAAGCCCTGAAGATCTGCACACAGCACAAAGGACCGATCGATCTGTTGCTGACAGACCTGGTGTTACCTCCACCAGGCTTTCAACTGGCCTCGGCCTCCAACCAATTCCCCCACGTCAACGGTCTTGAGCTGGCTGTGCGCGCAACTCGGATCAGGGGCGGGCTTCACATCATTCTTATGTCGGGCAATCCCGACAAGGATCTCATGAGCCATGGAATCAAACGAGGAACCCTTCCGTTTCTCGCGAAACCGTTCGAACGTGATCGCCTGATTGCCCTGGTGAAAAATGTGCTCGCGCAGCCGGCCATGCCCCTTGGAGTGGAACAGCCAGCCCGTGCCGCCAATGATGCTGAGTGGTTTGGTTGAACTCGGTGCAGGCTAAGGGGTAGACCAAGGCTCTCATTTACAATACGCGTCACATTCTCTCTCGCTGAATCTTAACCTACTACTCTGCTACGGATGTTCCGTCATAAACCATCCGGCAATCGATAATCGCCGATGCTGACCAGCCGTGGCGTCCACTCGACACACTCGATGGAATCGAGGCACGGTAAACATCACCAAGGATCCCGGACGCGGCTCGATACAATGTGTTGGAACAAGGTCAGGCTGAGCCATCTGCTCACCTGATCGTGCGGCATAGATGATCAACTCTCCCCCCCAATCCGGCTGCCATTCCTCATGAAGATACGTCACCAGGGCGATCCGGCGTTGCAGGGTCCGACGCCCAGCGATAGGCCGGCCCTGATCCGTGTCATCATGGGTGAGGAGACAATCACCTGCTGAGTAGGAATAGTAGCTGAATCCCAGATGACGTCCGATGATATTGGGAAAGGACTCGATGTAGTCCTGGAGGAACGGAAACTGAACCCTCGATAACAACCGCTGGCCTTCCGGATGACCGATTTCTGCTTTTGCCCAGTTTCCCGATTGTGGAAAGTCTTCTCGGACATTGGGAAGATCCGAGAGACTTTTCCAAGCCGCTTGATTCATCCGGTCACGAAAGAACTGTCGCTCTTCGGCAGACCAGAAGTTTTCAACGACCAAGACCGGACTCCTCTGAAATGAAAATGTCTTGATGTCGTCAAGCGTTACTACTGATGGCATGTCATCCATGATCCCACACGTATCCTAACATTGGAACCCTGTGAGATAGATCAATTCACCTACCCCACTTATAAAAAAAGAGGGGCTGCCATCACCCATGGCAGCCCCTCCGTCCAATGTCTGGAACCGATTACTTACCAGCGATCGCGCTTTCCACCGCCTCCACTGCGACCACCGCCTCCACCAAATCCACCACGCCCGCCACCACCACCACCAGCCCGTAG
>NIUT01000104.1:0-11108 GCA_002254365.1 Nitrospira sp. UW-LDO-01 | reverse complement strand
CCGCCACCGGAACGTGGCTCTTGAGGACGTGCTTCATTGACTGTAAGAGTCCGGCCACCCATTTCAGACCCGTTGAGTGCCGTGATGGCAGCTTGAGCTTCGGCATCGGACGACATTTCCACGAAGCCGAATCCCCGGGATTGCCCGGTGAACTTATCCGTAATGATGCGGGCAGAAGCCACTGCACCATGCGCTGCGAATAAGTCACTCAATTGCTGCTCGGTCGCCGAGTAGGGCAACCCACCGACATAGATCTTCGAACCCATTGGGGTTCCTCCTTTAGGATAATGACATTGTCTTGAGCACGAGGAACGGGGAAGGAGCGGGCCGAAGACGCGATCGATGCAGCGGCTTAGGTCTGACTTCCGACAAGATTCCCGGACAAGGCAACATCGACATTGTGGGCCTTCTCTGATAGTCACTCGGTATCGCGAGGCCCAGGGCGATACCAGTCAGAGCTACACTAGCATAGCGCTTTGCCGATTACAACCTTACTCTCCAACTCGAACCAGAAGTCCGTGATCTTTGCAATAGGCCATCGTCCGGTAGAACCAACCAACCACGCCGAGCACCAGCACCCCGTTGAGCCCGATCGCCCAGGCCAGATGGCTGAGCGGCGCCTGCCCGGCCGTTAATACAGCCCGCATCCCCTCGAAAATATGTGCTGCCGGGTTCACCCACGCGATCCCCTGAAGCCAGACCGGCAAGACCTCCATCGGATAGAACACACAAGAGATCGGCTGGAAGAGAAAGACCATGCTCCAGGCCAAGACTTCCGCCTCCTGCCCAAATCGCATGATGAGCGATGTGGTAAACACGCCGATGATCCACCCGGTTACGACAAGGTTCAACACAAAGGGACCGAGCCACAAGCCGATCATCAGGACGTTATAGGAATAAAAAACAAGGGCGCAGACCACCATGACGATCGAGACCGCCGTAACCTTCATGATGCTCATCGCCATCGTCGCCACGAGAAATTCACTCGGCTTCAGCGGGCTCGCAAACAAGTTCATAAGATTGCGTGCCCAGAGCTCTTCGAGAAATGTGATCGTGATCCCTTGCTGCGCACGGAATAGGATATCCCAGAGAATGAGTGCTCCCAAGAAGAACGTCACGAACCCGGGAACCTGTGATTGATACCGTGCAAGATATAGGGTGATGAATCCCCAAATCACAAGATCGAGAAACGGCCAGTAGAAAATCTCCATAATTCTGGGCAAGCTTCTTCGATAGAGATACAGATGCCTGAAGATCAGTGCCGTGACACGATGGAGTTTCATCCGCAGGTCTCATGTTTATGCTCATGGTCACAGCCACCGCATCCCTGATGGGTACCGAGGATTTCTCCCATCAGCTGCCTAACCCCGGCAACCATATGTGTCCCAGCCCGTCGACCATCAGGCATTCGCCGCAACCAGAGCCCTAATAACAGGGTCGGCATCCCTAGTACACCAATCCCAAATAGCAGGTTCGCCCGTCCCCCCATCCACCAGAGAACCGCGGCTACCAACGAGAGTGGGGCAACCCCGGCAACTGTGCTCTTTAGAACAACCGGCCACCCACAGGTTCCCCGCGCACGTCCCTTCAAGCTGACCCCCAGCCAAAACAATCCCCAAGCCGTGCTGACCGCCAATCCTCCCGAGACCACCCCCAGAACGAACTCGATGAGCGGATGCATCATGATGACAACGAAGCCGTTGATTCCCGAGCCAACTTCAAAAAGACCTCCTCGAGATCTGTTTGGCCGAACCGATCCACGATGGCCTGCGCCGTCCCCTCGGCCACCAGCCGTCCACGCTGGAGAAAAATAATCCGGTCTGACATTTCCTCCATCTCCCGCATATTGTGGGACGTATACAGAATACTCAGACTCGAGGATCGCTGCTCATCTTTTAGCAGAGCCCTGATCTTATACGCCACATCGGGGTCTAAACTCGCCGTCGGTTCATCAAGAAAGAGGACGCGCGGCTCCGTGAGAATCGCCTTAGCCAACGCCAGTCTCGTCATCTGCCCGGATGACAACTTTCGAGTCACTTTCCGTCGGAACTCTTCCATCTCGAGTTTTCTGACTACGTTGTCGATCCGTTGCGCCATATCCGATAGTCCATACAACCTCGCCACCACCCAAAGATTTTCCTCGACCGTCAGCGCTTGCGGCATCGAGATGTAGGTGGACGAAAAGTTGACCTGCTGTAGAATTTCCTCCCGATGCGTCGACAGATCCAGACCGAACATCTCAATCGTACCCGATGTCGGCGTGACCAACCCCAGTAACATCTGAATCGTGGTCGTCTTGCCGGCTCCATTGGGCCCCAGTAATCCAAGAATCTCCCCCGGTCGAATCTCGAACGACACGCCATCCACAGCCGTAAAGTCGCCGAAGCGCTTCGTCAATTGTGAGACCTTCAAAACAGGATTCGGCATGGCACTCATCAAGTCAGGTCAGTCAATTAAACAATAGTGCGCCGCTGATCTTGTCGGAGAGATGGCACGTGTCACACTTTTTGTTCAACACCTTGCCCCTGTACTGAGTCGTTCCGTCATGACATCGAAAACAGTCGTTGAGGGCTCTGGCGCGCAGGGCGGATCCTTCCGGATGGGTGGGATACCAGGGCTTGCTGTCGGCAGATACATGGCCACGCGGGATCACGATGGGATAGCTTTTGATTGGTGCATCGTGTACGACACCGGCATGGCAGGTCGTACAGCCTTCTCCCTGTCCACGAACGGTGAATGCCTCCATATGTTGCCGATGGCCCACGACCAGCCCCACATCGTTCACCGGTAACGGAAGATCGCGAGGAGCAATCTCAGACACGCGAAGGATGTGCCGATGACAGCTCACGCACACTCCCGAATCAACTGTCGCTTTGAGATTGTGGGCTTCTGTTGGAGTCCCCAGAAACGTGATAGCCGTATCTCTGGCGCCAGCCAAGACCTTGTCCGTAAGCCATCCCTGGAAACCTGGCCGCACATGGCAAGCAACACAACTAATATCTTTGTGAGAGGACTTGGCCCAGCTTTCGTAAGAAGGAGCGATGGTGTGGCATCCGGCACAGAACTCAGGCTGATCGGTCAATGGAATCGCAATCCCCGCCAGAGCGACGGCTCCGACCATGACGGCCAATACAAGTGTGGTCCTAGCAGTCGAGTTCATGCTCCCGGCGTCGAAGGGGAAACTGCCGAATCAGAAGCTCAGCCACACCGACGACATCATCCAGATGCAACACAGGCACCGGAAGATCGAGCGGCTTATCGGACACCACCGCAAGAAGACCATCTGATGAGTAGGAGATTTCGCCTAACTGATCGCGCACCACAATGATCTTGGAATAGCCCTCGCTCTTCCATCCCTCTGCGATGATGAGATCATACGAGCGATCCAAGAAACGGTCTCGAACTTCTTCCACCTTGAGCTGTTCGGACACATCAGCAAAAAGGGCCAGACTCCCCTTCGATACGACTATGACACTGCTGGCACCGGCGCGTTTATGACGCCAACTATCCTTGCCCTCCGTGTCAAGATCGAAGCCATGCCCTGTATGCTTGACGGTTGCCACGCGGTAGCCCGCCTTCACGAGTTCGGGGAGAACGCGCTCAATCAACGTGGTCTTGCCGCTATTCGAGCGACCGATAAAAGACACGATCGGAATGGACATGCTGTGACCGTTCATTTCCTATCTATTCACAACACGAGGGACGATGGACGACGGACTGTCCATGCTCTGCCTTGGATAGCCAGGCCTCACCGCTCAACAGCTGGACCGTGACCTCATCGCCGGGATTCACCCGCTCGACTTCCACCGGTACATCGATCAGACAATTGGCTTTGACCATTGATGTCAGAATCCCGGAGCCCTGATCGCCCGTTGTCCGAACCTTGAACAGACCATCTTCTCGTGTCAGGATCCCTCGCAAGAAATGCCGTCGATCGGTGCGTTTGGAAAAAGTCCCCTGAAAGAGGGCCTGCAGCACCGGTCGTCCATAGGTCCGGCATCCGCTCATCTTCAGCAGCGCCGGTCTCACGAGCTGCTCGAACGTCACCATGGATGAGACAGGATTACCGGGAAGGCCGAAAGCCAGCTTGCCTTGAATCAAACCAAATGCCAAAGGCTGCCCAGGTCTGATCGCAAGTTTCCAAAAATTCATCTCGGCGCCGAGCTCCCGGAAGACGGCTTTGGTGAAATCATAGTCACCCATCGAGACTCCGCCGGACAGTACCAGGATATCGGCATTCAACCCCTGCGCAATCTTTTCCTTGAGGGCGGCTGGTGTGTCCCGGGCAATGCCGAGCAAGAGCGGAACCCCTCCGGCTTCCTGCACAGCCGACGCAATCCCATAACTATTCGAGTTGATGATCTTCTCGTCACTGAACCGTTCATCCAGATCAGCCAATTCATCGCCGGTCGACAGGATCGCCACCCGCGGACGCTGATAGGCGAATACCAAGGACTTAGCAAGAATCGCGAGCATCCCCGCCTCACCGGGACGAATTCTGGTCCCTTGTGCGATGATGCAGTCGCCTTTCTTCACGTCTTCACCTTGCGGTCTGATATTGGCACCCTTCGGTTCCGGCTTCAACACACGTACCGACGCCGGTGTCGGCTCAGTGTCTTCAACCTTGAGCACCGTATCCGCCCCTCGGGGCATCGGCGCGCCGGTCATGATCCGGATCGCCTGGCCAGGGCCGACTGTTTTCGTCGGCATCGTCCCAGCTGGCACATCTTCGATAATCGAAAGAGTCACCGGCTTCTGGATGGCATGCTCCTGTTTGATATCCTCCCACCTCACCGCAAACCCATCCATGGCTGAGTTGTCCCACGGAGGATTGTCTCGCTCTGCCACGATGTCTTCACCCAGCACACGACCCAAGACATCCAGAATCGAGACTTTCTCAACTCCCAACACCGGTGTCGCATCAAGCACGATCCGTTGCGCTTCATGGAGTTGGGTCAATCCGCTCATAGCATCGGACGCTTTCACTGGCTGAATCCTCTCATTGGCCCAGCAGTCGGCTTTCCCACTTTCAGGAGCGACGTCCCTTTCTTACAGAACGCTTCGACCTGATTGGCAATCTGGTGGTAGGCCTCGGCCGTGGGTGTATCAGAATTGAAGAGCGCGAAGGGTTCCCCGGCATCCGATTGTGTAACCACATCCGGGTCGAGCGGAATTCGTCCCAGGAACGGAACCCCCATGTCGCTCGCGGAAGCTTCTCCACCACCCTTTCTGAACACATCGATATGCGTATGGCAGTGTGGACACTCTAGCCCACTCATGTTTTCCACGATGCCGATGATCGGCACATCACTATCCTTACAAAACGTCACCGATTTGCGCGAATCAAGCAATGCCACTTCCTGAGGAGTCGTGACAATGACGGCCCCACTGACCTGGCCGAGCAAATCGATCGTGGTGACTGATTCGTTGCCCGTCCCTGGAGGAAGATCGATCAGGAGAAAATTCAGATCTTGCCAATCGACTCCGCCCAGGAGCTGATTGATGAATTCATACTTATAGGCATCTCGCCAGATGATGGGATCATCCGAGTTCTGCAACAGAAACGACATGGAGGCAATTTTCAAATTGTACGCCTGAAAAGGAATAATCCCGCCGGAGGTGCTGATCTTGAGCTTCTGCCCTTCGGCTCCGACCATCTTGGGAATATTAGGACCATGGATGTCCATATCGCAAATCCCGACATGCCATCCTTTGAGCGCCAAACTCACCGCAATGTTCGTGGTACACGTGCTCTTCCCGACACCACCTTTGTTGCTCATGATGAGTACCTTGTACTCAATCCGCTCCATCCGTTTGGCCACCAGCCAACGGCTATGTCCTTCCTTATCCTTTTGACATTGTTCCGTTTCATCACAGATGGCGCAGGCCCACATATAGGTACAGGCATCTCCGCTTCCACTGGTATTGATCACATTGAGTTCACGTGCCATGATCTATCTTTCCGGCGAGCAGGCTACCCTGCGCCTGTACATGCTAACGCTGTCGACCGCCAGGAACCCCCACATAATCCTCTCCTGTAGAAGAGTTCGGCACCGCCACGCCGGCAGCACTCCCTCCAACTCCTGCCCCCGCCATCGCTACCGTCTGAACTGAAGGCTGCTCGGACTCGGTATCGGCCGTGGGTTTTTTTCCAAAGACTTTTGCTCCAAAAATTCCAACCCAGTAGAGCAGAAACATAGGGCCGGCCATCAGCGTTTGATTGAATGGGTCAGGCGTGGGAGTCAGGATGGCAGCAATCACGAACGACCCTAACAGCGCCCACTTCCAATATTGAATGAGGAACGGCGCATCCACCCACCCGAGCTTCGCCATGAGCGTCAGCGCCAACGGCACCTCAAAAATCAACCCAAACACCATGAGAAACCAAAGGGCGAACCCCACATATTGTGCAATAGAAATCTGCGGCGTAAACCCTGCGTTGACCCCATACGAAATCAAAAAATTCAACGCAAACGGCAGGACGAAAAAAAACGAAAATCCCGCTCCCGCATAAAATGCCAGCGCACTGATACACACAAACGGTCCGACAAACCGTCGTTCCTGGACGTGCAGCCCAGGAACCACGAACCTCCAGACTTCATACAAGAGATACGGCATGGCGAGCACAATGGCACATAGGCCCGCGACCTTGACGTTCTGCCACAGCGCCTCCGCCGGAGCGAGAAAGACAAACGGCACAGTCGGAAGATCGGTCGGTTCCCATGTCAATTGACTGGGAACGAACATGTTCTGGAGCGGAACACGCAGCCATTTGACCAACGCATCGGCATACACGAAGGTCCCCATGAACACGACGGCCAATGCAAGTACCGCACGGGTCAGCCGGGCCTGGAACTCCACCAGGTGTTCCATGACCGGCATCTTCTTATCCTCCAGCGGCTTGAAAACCGAATCTTGCAGCCACTGGTTCAGTTTGTTCAACACAGAGCCTCGTGCATACGGGAATCCGTTAATCCGACGAGCTGCCGATTGAGTTTTTGGCAACCAGCAGCACGGCGGATCAACATCTACCCCTGTGCGTCTTACTTCGGATTGACCGCCACGAAGAGGCTGTTGCCCTGACGATTGACCAGCAACACCGCGAGCTCGTCTTTTTTAATTTTCTCGGCGGCCTTTTGGTACTCGCTAAGCGTCTTGACCGATTCGTGGTTGACTTCTTGAATGACATCGCCGCGCTGCAAGCCGGCCGCCTCCGCCTGTCCACCAGGCTCCACCGAAGTGATCACCACCCCAGTCGTTTTGGAAGGGATGTTCAATTGACTCATCAACGCATTGTCCAGCGCCTGAACACGAAGCGATGCCAACACATTGTCCGGCGGCTTAATCTGCTCTCCCGCTTCCTTCGGTGGCCCTGGCTCCTTCTTCGCCAAGATCTCATCCGAAGGACGTTCCGCCACCTTCACGGCAATGACCTGCTCCTTCCCTTCCCGGACGACCTTCACCTGGGCGTCTTTCCCGACAACGGTTCGAGCAACCAGATTACGCAATTGACTGACCGTCTGCACCTCTTTCCCATTGAAGGCCACCACCACGTCACCTCGCTTGATTCCGGCGGCATGGGAGGGGCCGCTCTCGTTGACGTCGCTGATCAACACGCCTTTTCGCTGCTCCGGAAGCTTGAATGATTTCGCCAAGGCCGGCGTAATCTCCTGAATCGCCACACCCATCCACCCGCGCACGACCTTCCCAGTCTTTTGGAGGCTATCGACGATATCGAGCGCGATGCTACTGGGAATCGCAAACCCGATTCCCTCGGATCCGCCCGTTCTCGAGAAAATCGCAGTGTTAATTCCGATCAGATCCCCATTCATATTGATGAGCGCTCCACCAGAATTTCCTGGGTTAATGGCCGCATCGGTCTGAATAAAGTCTTCATAATCGGCAATCCCGACATTACCACGCCCCAAGGCGCTGATGATGCCGAGCGTCACGGTCGAGCTCAGACCAAAGGGACTCCCGACGGCTAACACCAGATCTCCGACCTGAAGTTTTTCATACTCTGCCCACTTGAGTGACGGTAGATCCTTTGCATCGACCTTCACCACCGCCAGGTCCGTCTTTGGATCGACCCCGACAACCTTGGCAGAAAACTCCCGCCGATCACTCAACGTCACGGTGATCTGGGTCGCCCCTTCTACAACGTGATTGTTGGTCACGATAAACCCGTTGGCATCAAGAATGACCCCGGAGCCGGCACTCTGGTCAGGTTTGCCATGCGGAGCAGGGGGGCCACCATGTGGGGTCGGCGGAGTCGGTGATTCCTCACCAGGCTCATCCCCTGGAGGCGGCGTCCCGAATGGATTAGGCGGAACCCCTCCTCGCCTCCGACTCCCTTCCCTTCCGCCGGTGACGGCAATGTTCACGACGGCAGGCATCGTCTTTTTCACAATCTCCGAGAACCCCTGATCCCACGCTGGAGGAACCCCTGAAGCCGAGACAGGTGACACGCATCCGCTCCCGAGGAACGCGGACAGGGCCAATCCACAACCGATGAGCATGTTCGTCGTTTGCTGAGTCCACATGAACATATCTAAAGTCCTCCAGGATGTGACTCTTCTTCAAGAGTCCTATTTGGAAATGAGCCTCCGCATCAGTTTAACGATCCATCTTACACTACTCATTTGATCGGCTTCAAAGGAGAAAAGGCCGGACGACAGGAGCGGAACCAGTCCGCCCGGATCGGCAAGCGCATGATAAGTCTCTACCACATCAACCCGTCGTGTTGTAGACCAGGCTTCCTTAAGACCCGTTGCATTCACATGAGGTTTCCAGTACCGTGACAAACGGGTAATTTTAATCATGCGAGCAGAAATAGACTCGGCAGTGACCCACGACCACCGACTCAGCAATAGAGGCATTCTAGCAGGCGCTTGGATGGGCGCTGTACTGCTCGTCCTCGCCGGCTGCGCGACACATCTTGAGTTCCCTCCAATGGGGACTTCCCTTTCCGCCAGCGCCAAACTGGAAACGTCATCCGCCCTCAAGGACCTCACGCTTCGCTATACTGATACATGCGGGCAGCTCCAGGAAGTTCCGTTAGGGGGGCGCTTGCAAGAAGCCTTACAGGAAGGCCTTCACCGAACCTTTGACCGTGTGGTTTCTGAGGGAGTAGAAAGTGCCGATCCGCCGGACCATGTCGTCCAGGTCGACCTGGTCGACTCATCATTCGATCTCAATAAAGAGGCACTCTACGACCGTGCCCCGGCCCTGATCCATCTCAACGCGATCGCCCGAGTCTATGACCGAACAGGGACGTTGCTCCGGCAAACGGACATTGCCGTGTCGCGGCAGGAACGGCTACGACTCGAACAGGTCTCAAAGAACTGCGATTACATCATTGATCCGTTCATCCAGGACACCACGATCGACTTTGCAACCAGGGTCGCCCTCACCGCAAAACAAGCTGCCGCGAGCCATGACGCAGTCAGCTCGACCGAGCCGACTGCTCCACCACCATCGGAAACTACCGTCGTACCACCTACATTGAGCCCAATACGCCCCGAACAACCACATGGCTCTGCGGCGTCATCCTCTCTCCGATTCAAGGCGCTGTTACTCGATGAAAACAGCGACCTCATGTTCGAAGGTGGCGAACATATTCGCGTCCGCGTCGACGTCGTCAATACAGGATCAACTCTGGTGGAGAACGCCTCGGTCTCATTGACAGGAACTCGGCTCACCCTCGAACAGTTCCCCACGACCGTCTTGAGAATTCCGCCTCTGCAACCGGGCCAAACAAGATCGTTGGAGTTTGTCGCCACCCTGCCCCTGCTCGCGCAGCCGGAACAGGCTGAGATTCGAGTGATGGTGGAGGAACGCAGTGGCGCCGCAGCCCCGCCTCAAACCTTGTCCTTCACGATCGCTCCGACGGGAACCAGAGGTGACGATGTCGATCAGGTATCGACCCAAGCATCCACTGTTCAACACCCAGCCATCTCCGTCGTTGCCATCGGCATCAGTTCCACTCTCACGCAACAGATTCCATCACGCACGCATGCGGCGCATGATGCGGAAACGGTCGCCAAGTATTTCCAGACGCTCGGAGGTGTGCCGTCTTCCAATATCGCCCTGTTGACAGACCGCAAGGCCACCTCTGCGCGAATCGAAAAAACCCTGCGCGAATGGCTCCCGACTCGTTCGACGACGGACGGGATCGTGATTATCTATTTTTCCGGCCAAGCGATGGTTTCGCCAAGAGGGGAAATCATGCTGGTGCCCTATGACGGGACCAAGACTCCAACCAGTCTGTATCGACTAAGCGCACTGGAGTCAGTCCTTGCGAGACTGCATCCGCAGCAGGCTATCTTGATCTTCGACGGGAAAACGTCTCTGATCATCGACCAGACCCAAACACCCCCCACCCCGCGATGGGACCTGGATGGGGACAACACCATTCGATTGATTGCCGTCGAGGGGCTCGCAGCCGGAATTGAAGACGACAGCCACCGTCACGGTCTCTTTACCTACTACCTGCTGCGCGGCCTGCGTGGGGAAGCGGATACGAATCGAGATGGAAAAGTCACGCTTGGAGAGATGAGCGGATTCGTGCGGCAAAAAGTCGCCTGGGCGTCAAAATCACAGTTTGGGACGACCCAACGTCCTCAGATCATCCCATTACTGAAAGCCGATGACAAAGCTACTGACCTGGTCCTCACCACACTGCCATCACTGGCCGCATCCGAAACGCCGTAGCACGTGCGATTCATACCGCTACACAGGGAAGTAGCTTGCCCATCCAGTTAGCACAGGGTCAAACCGGCTCTTTACAGTGCACAAGACAGGGTACGCCCCAACCCTTTGCGGTGTTCCTGTCAGGCCTTCGCCTCGCGGTAGATTTGTTCGAAGCAATAACCCACTAGTGTAGTACGTCTAACGCTTCTTGACATTTCCCGGTTGCCCTGAGCTTGTCGAAGGGCTCATGATTCCGACGACTTCGGTTTGTGCTGCGACAAGCTCAGCACGAACGGCGTGTAAAGTCATTTCTGACGCACTACACTAGCAGGCTGCAGAAAAACTCATGTTGACCTCTGTAGCCGTCTCGGATATCGGGGGCCGAGACGACGCTGAACAGCCATACAGGATGCGCA
>NIUT01000103.1 GCA_002254365.1 Nitrospira sp. UW-LDO-01 | reverse complement strand
CGTATACACATCCTCTCCATTTTCAGGGGAGACCAGTTTGCTGAAATAGGTGGCCCAATCGGTGATCGGATAATAAGTGAACACCCTGAGGGCGGACTTGCGATCGCGTACCGCCTGTGGCCGGCCAAGTTTCTCGTGCAATTCCTGTTGGGAGAGCCCGAGAAACCCATCTTCGAAGTAGGGAGTTGCAGTCGTTGTTGTGGGGATCGCGACGAAAGCGAGGACGCACCAGAGAAGAGAGAGGATGATGGAACGTCCGATGATCGATCCGTGCATCACGTGTATCGTAGCGAGGCATGTAAATTCATGTCAAGAAAGCGACCGTCTGCTTGCCGCGTCGGAAGGCCTTCCAGTATGATCGCCATAAATCAGCCAACAACTATCCGATCCTAACAGAAGGTGACAATGCCGAGACAAGACAAATGGCCCATCGTGGAGATGCTGAACGAACGGATTCTGATCCTTGATGGTGCGATGGGGACGATGATCCAGCAGCGGAAGCTGGATGAGGCGGCCTTTCGGGGCGAGCGCTTCAAGGATTGGAAGAAGGATCTCAAGGGGCATAACGATCTGCTGAATCTCACGCAGCCGTCTGTGATCGAAGACATTCATCGGCAGTATTTGGAGGCCGGTGCGGACATCGTGGAGACCAACACGTTCAACTCTCAGGCGATCTCGCTTATGGATTACGGCATGGGCCGGCTCGGCTACGAGTTGTCCAAAGCCGGCGCCGAGTGCGCGAGACGAGCCGTCGTTGCCGTGGAACAGGCACAGCCGGGACGGCGGTGTTTCGTCGCCGGGGCGATCGGTCCGACGACCAAGACCTCATCGATTTCGACCGATGTGAACAATCCTGCCGCTCGAGGGACGACGTATGAAGAACTCGTTGCCGCGTATGGCGAGCAGGTGCGCGGGTTGCTCGAAGGTGGTGCGGATCTTCTCTTGGTCGAAACCATTTTTGATACCTTGAATGCCAAGGCGGCATTCTTTGCCATTCAAGAGGCCTTTGCATCAGGCGTACGCAGGGTTCCGATCATGGCGTCGGTGACGTTCATCCAAGCGGGCAGCAACCGCGGGGTGACCGGACAGACGGTCGAGGCATTTTGGAATTCAATTTCCCATGTACCGCTTTTGAGCGTGGGAATGAATTGTGCGTTGGGGCCGAAAGAAATGCGGCCACTGATCGAAGACCTGTCTCAGATCGCGCCGATTTATATCAGTGCCCATCCCAATGCCGGTCTGCCGAATCCCCTGTTACCGACCGGGTTTCCCGAGACGCCAGAGACCTTGGCACCTCAGCTGCGAGACTGGGCGAACAATGGATGGCTGAACATCGTCGGTGGCTGTTGCGGCACGACACCGGCCCATATTCACCGCATTGCCGAAGCGGTACGCGGGGTGAAACCGCATCTCCCGTCAAAGGTTGAGCCGTACACCAGATTGAGCGGCCTGGAGGCTGTCACCATCCGGCCGGACTCGAACTTCGTCAATATCGGTGAGCGTACGAATGTGACCGGCTCGCCGGCCTTCGCCAAGCTGATTCTCGCCGGGGACTATGAGTCAGCCCTGTCGGTGGCACGTCAACAAGTGGACGGTGGGGCCCAGATTATCGACATCAACATGGACGAGGGCATGCTCGATTCCAAGGCGGCGATGGAAAAGTTTCTGCGTCTGGTGGCTTCTGAGCCGGACATCTGCAAAGTGCCGATCATGGTCGACAGCTCCAAGTGGGAGGTACTGGAGACCGGCCTGAAGAACATCCAAGGTAAGGCGGTTGTGAACAGTGTCAGCTTGAAAGAAGGTGAGCAGAAATTCATCGACCAGGCGACGGTGATTCGTCGCTACGGTGCGGCGGTGGTCGTGATGGCCTTTGACGAGCAGGGGCAGGCCGACACGCTGGAACGGAAGAAAGAAATCTGTACGCGCTCGTACAAAATCCTCACGGAGCGGGTTGGATTTCCTCCGCAAGACATCATCTTCGATCCAAACATCTTGACCGTGGCGACGGGGATCGATGAACACAACAACTATGCGGTGAACTTTCTCGAGGCGACGCGCTGGATCAAGCAGAATCTGCCTGGTGCGAAGGTCAGCGGCGGGATCAGCAACATCTCCTTTTCATTTCGCGGCAACAACGTTGTTCGCGAGGCGATGCATGCGGCGTTTCTCTACCATGCCATCAAGGCCGGGTTGGATATGGGCATCGTCAATGCCGGCCAGTTGGCCGTGTATGAGGAGATTCCCAAGGACCTGCTCGAGCTTGTCGAGGACGTGCTGCTCAATCGTCGGCCGGATGCGACCGAGCGTCTAGTGACGTTTGCTGAGACGGTCAAGGCGAAAGGCAAGGTTGCGGTCAAGGACGACGAATGGCGCAAGGGGACGGTTGAGGAGCGTCTGTCCCATGCCCTCGTCAAGGGCCTTACGGACTTTATCGAGAAGGACACAGAAGAGGCGCGTCAGAAGTATGCCAAACCGATTGAAGTGATCGAAGGACCGTTGATGGCCGGCATGAATGTGGTCGGCGATCTGTTCGGGTCAGGCAAGATGTTCTTACCGCAAGTCGTGAAGAGCGCGCGTGTCATGAAGAAGGCCGTAGCCTATCTCATGCCCTTCATGGAAGAAGAGAAGAAACGGTCCGGCAATTTTCAGTCGCAGGGTAAGGTGTTGCTGGCAACGGTCAAGGGCGATGTGCACGACATCGGCAAAAACATCGTTGGTGTTGTATTGGGTTGTAACAACTACGAAGTGATTGACCTAGGTGTGATGGTGCCCTGCGAGAAGATTCTGGCTGCAGCACGAGAGAACAAAGCCGACATCATTGGCTTGAGTGGACTCATTACACCCTCGCTCGACGAGATGGTGCATGTGGCGAAGGAGATGACTCGGGAAGGGTTCGAGGTGCCACTCTTGATCGGAGGCGCAACAACCAGTAAGGCTCATACCGCAGTGAAGATCGCCCCCTCATATGCGCCAGGCGTGGTCCACGTACTTGATGCCTCACGTGCAGTCGGTGTCGTGGGAAGTCTGGTGAGCCAGGCGCAACGGCAAGGGTTTGTGAAACAAGTCAGGGACGACTACGAGCGGATGCGACAGGTGCACCAGGATCGTGGTGCCAAACCACTCCTCTCAATTGCCCAGGCCCGTACCAATCGGTTTGTCTCGGACTGGGACCAGACCCCTATTCCTACACCGTTCGCATTGGGAATTCGAAGCATCGAGGACCAGTCGCTGGTCGAACTCATTTCGTATATTGACTGGTCGCCATTTTTTCACACCTGGGAATTGAAGGGACGTTATCCAACGATCTTCGACGATCCGACCGTCGGGCCAAGAGCGAAAGAGCTCTACGACGATGCGCGGCGACTCCTTGATGAGATCGTCAAGAAACGACAGCTCACCGCCAAGGGAGTCTATGGCTTCTTTGCGGCTGCCTCGGTCGGGGACGACATTGAACTGTATGCGGATGCTTCTCGAAAGCCGGTACTCACGACGGTCCATCACCTCCGACAGCAATCGGAGAAGCCGACAGGGCAGCCGAATCTCTCCCTCGCCGATTATGTGGCACCAAAGGATTCCGGTCGGCATGACTACGTCGGGGCATTTGCTGTGACCGCCGGTATCGGACTGGATCACCTCTGTAAACAGTTCGATCGAGATCACGACGACTACAACTCTATTATGGTGAAGGCCCTTGCGGACCGGTTGGCTGAAGCGTTTGCCGAATGTCTCCATAGGCGGGTCAGAGAAGAGTGGGGGTATGGCAAGTCGGAACAACTGACGAATGAGGAGTTGATCCGTGAAAAATACCGCGGGATCCGTCCGGCGCCTGGTTATCCGGCATGCCCGGACCATACAGAAAAGCGGGTGTTGTTTGATCTGCTCCAAGTAGAGAAACATGCGGGGATTACGTTGACGGATAGCTATGCCATGTGGCCGGCGGCATCTGTCAGCGGATTCTATTTTGCCCATCCGGACGCCAAGTACTTTGCCGTGGGCAAGATTGGAAAAGACCAAGTTGAAGACTACGCTTGCCGCAAGGGGATGGACATTCGTACCGTCGAACGCTGGCTCTCGCCGAATCTGAACTACGAACCGGAGTAGTTACAGCAGTGGAGTCACCATTTGCAGGGGGTGTGTTGACAACAGATCCGACAGAACAGAAAGATGCGTTACTGAAGATGCGTCATCACGCGGAGGCCAGCAACCGACATAAAGTGTTTAAAATCTCGATCACGGGTGATCAGTGTTGCATGATGATCCAAACATCCTTGTGCGATGATGGTATCGGCAAGCTTTGCTCTTCGACCAGTTTTCAGAACTTTTGCACGGAGTAGCCCGACTCGCTCCCAAAACCCTTCGGTCAGCGGGAGGGTCGGCAGCTCAAGAATAGTGCGTCGTAATGTCAGTGAAAGATGAGGATCACTGAGCAGCTCCGAAACCGTTACCGGTGAGAGGACTCCCACATGGTCCATGAGTGCCTGGTCGATTGCCTCGACATCAGCTCCGTCTTCACCCTGTAGGTAGGCAATGAGCGAACTCGTATCGAGGCAGAGCATTAATCCTCCCGTAATTCAGAGAGATTTACGCGAAACTTCACTTTGCCTCGCAATCGCCGTAAGCGACCATACGCCCCTCCAGCAGCAATCAATTCCAGCCCCCTACGTACCGTAGGGGTTACCCCCTTGCCGCTCGCAGTGGTTGCCCGTTCCAATAAATCCGCAGGAATTTCTATGGTAAGTTTTTTTAACTGCCGTGCCACAGATGACTCTCCTTTTCTGACCATGGACAACCACTGCCTTAGGACACCATATATACCATACTTAATCCCGTAGAAGCATACGGTATCGATTGTCGTGCGAAAGAAGGGAAACTGGACACGAAGCAGGAAGCTGGTTTCGACTGTGAGGAATGACAATCGTTCACGTATACAACCGTTTCACGGTTCATGTTTTGGGCTTTTGATTTCGACATGAAACATTGAACATGAAACCTGAACCGTGAAACTATCCTCCCCAACGCTTCACAATTCACGGATCACGAGACGCGCTTTACATACGGCGGTTAGAGCTTCACCGTCAACCATCCCATCACGCGGGTTCCGAGGAGGTCGCCCAAGGGATGCTCGCGATGGGTGTCGTTGAGCGCGTTGAAGACCGAAATCGCCAGCTCGGCTTCTCGTACATGGTCGCCTGATTGTTGTCGCCAGAGGAGATACCCCAGTCGAACATTCAGCAAGTTATAGCTGCGGACATCCTCTGCAGGCAACACGGTTCCCGTCGGGAAGAAGCGTGCGAGATTGGTAAAGGCATCGGCCAAGGGATAAGACGCAGCCCCCACATGGTGGTAGATGATTTCTCCCTTGAACTGGGGCCAATTCACGCGGAGTCCGGCATTCATCTTGTGGTGAGGAAAGCCTCGCCGGCTGAACCCACTCGAGGATTGTCCAACTTCCTGGTACGCATAGTTGGCAAATCCTGAGAGCCAGGAAGTCAGCAGGACTTCAGCACTCACTTCTCCTCCGTACACATCGGCTACGCCTCCATTCATCGGATGAGCGCCGTTCAAAGGGTTACCTGTCGAGTTTCGAAAGACAATGAGGTCAGAAATGTGGTTATAGAACCCGGTGACTCTGGTTCGCAGCCGATGGTCCCACCACCAGCCCTGGTAACTAACTTCATGGGAAGCGATTTGTTCAGGTCTCACGTCACTTGATCCTTGTATGGGGGTGGTCACGGGTGATAATCCGGGAAGCATGACCGGGTTCAGGGCGTTGATGTTGACGTCATTCGTCGTCGGTGGACGATGGGCGAGGGAACTGGATAATCGAAGTGCGTGGTTCAAGTTCAGATGGTAGACCAATGCCCCACGAGGTGACAGGGTAGGGGTGATGAAGGTATCAAGGTCGTAACGCAGACCGGCACTTAGCTCCAGGGAGGGCCACACTTGCCAATCTCCTTGGGTATAGAGTCCTAAGCGATCCTCCGGTATCCGGCTGCTCAGCATATTCGACGAACTGATGATGTGACGATAATTGGCGCCGATATTCACGTGGAGTGGTTCAAACGGCCGAAATCGATACCGAGTTTCGATGTCATAGGTGCTCAGAGAGAATTCCTGATTTGTTCTGCCGAAGCGGTCTGTGACGCCGAGCAGGGGGGCTAGCAGTGGGTGGATGAGAGCATTGGCTTCCGAGAACAGCCCATTCCACCAGCCTCGAACCAGTAGGCCATTCTGCTCATAACTGACGAGCGCATAGCTCTGGGAAAGATTATTCTCTCCAGTCGAAATAGAATTTAGGATGCCGTTGTAAGGGTTGGATCTAGCGAGCCCTGCCTCGGCCCTGATCGTTCCATCGCCTGACAGGTGATATTCTGTCACACCACCGATCCGTTGGCCATTGATGGCTGGTGCGTCGTGGTTTGACCAGCGTTGTGTCTGCTCGTGTCCAGCTGATAAACGGTATCCCCATTTGCCTGAGGTTCCTGCGTGGATGGCGTTGGTGAGTAGGGTGCCGATCTCGCCACCTGCTACCTGTAGTGTGGTTCCTCTCATCTCTTCAGGAGACTTCGTGATGATATTCACGACACCATCGAAGGCATTGAAGCCGTAAACGGCGGATGCCGGTCCCTTGAGAACTTCAATCCGCTTAATTTCTATCAGGGCCACGGGGAGTTGTTTCCAAAAAACTATTCCGGCTTGGTCCACATAGATGGAACGGCCATCGACCTGGACTAAGAGCTTATTCGCTGAAATCTGATTATTCCCCCGCACGCTGACATTGAAATCCACGGCATTGGTTTGCATGACTTCCATCCCCGGCACCCGACGCAGCAATGTGGGGACGTCCGTAGCTCCGGAGCTCCGAATATCTTCGTCGGTGATCACGTAGACATCGGAAGGAGCTCGAGAAATCGGTTGTTCGTACCGGCTGGCGATGCTGACGGTTTCTTCCTTGAGATAGAGCGATTCGTCTTGAAGTTGCTGCTCGACCGCTGAAGATGCTCGGGGGATTGGAGGGGAAGGTTGGGCCCAGCTGTGGGACAGTCCAAGAAACCAACACCCTGCCAGTGGGATAAGGATGTGCCATGGCACACTCAGAGACCAGAGGAAGAATGTTCTGTCAGATTGAATGTACGATCGTAATCCGAACATATGATATTAGGTGCTCGTCTACGCGTCGGCTTATACATGAGACGCAATGCTGTTCGAAAGGGATTTGTTGCCTGCGGTGATCCGTGCGCGATGTGAATCTAATTGGATACTGAATCCTTTTGTAGACAGTCTCCGTCAATCAGGGTCCTCTTGACCCTCTTTAGGTATCTTTCATGGCATTTCCAGTTGGTTTAGGACTATTCGAAGAGTTGCAAGTTGAGGTGTGGAATATGCTTTATGACTATGAATGGTATGGCGCAGCCAAGATATGTTCCGTGGCAAGTATGTCGTGGAGTGCCTTTTGCTTTCGACCGATCTGCCACTACAATAGCGCGTGCTCAAGCGAACCGGGAGTGGTCCATGCAAATACGAGTCCTCGTGGTCGATGACGATCAAGACATCTTACACGCACTCCAGAAACGCTTGATCTGGATGGGGCATGAGGTGCTGACGGCCGAAGACGGCGAGCAGGCACTCAAGTTGTCGATCGAGGATCAGCCTGATCTGATGTTCTTGGATATTGAGCTTCCAGGCATGAGTGGATTGGATGTGTTGAAGCAGCTGGCTGAGAGACGAGCGAATGTTCCGCCGCAGTTCACACCGGAGGTCGTCGTGATTACCGCCTTCGGAACGATCGATCGCGCGGTCGAAGCCATCCGGCTGGGGGCCTGTGATTTTCTAACGAAGCCGTTTGAGCCGGCTCATCTTTCTGCGGTGATTGAAAAGGCCAGGGGGCAGATGGCCCTCACCAGGCAAATTGGGCTTCTGCAAGCCGAAGTTGCGGGGCGATATGAACATGTGATTGGGCAAAGCCCTCGAATGGTTGAGCTCCTTGATACGGCACGGCGAGCAGCCGGTGCCTCGGCCACTGTGCTTCTGTTGGGTGAAACCGGAACAGGGAAGGAAGTCATGGCTCGGGCGTTGCACCGGTGGAGCCCACGTGTCTCGAAGCCCTTTGTCGTCGTGAATTGTGCGGCATTACCCGAGAGTCTGTTGGAAAACGAATTGTTTGGTCATGAAAAAGGGGCCTATACCGGAGCGGTGAAACGCGAGCCAGGGAAAATTGAATCGGCAGAAGGCGGCACCGTATTCCTTGATGAGATCGGAGACATGCCGGCCGGACTGCAGACTCGACTGCTCCGCCTCCTCCAAGATCAGGAGTTCTATCGGGTCGGTGGGACGCAGCCGATTCGTACGGATGTACGGTTTATTGCGGCAACAAACAAGGATCTCAAGGAGGCGATTCAGGACGGAGTATTTCGGGAGGACCTCTTCTATCGGTTGAACGTGATTTCTCTCACTGTTCCTCCCTTGCGGAAACGACTGGATGATTTGGGCGCATTGGTTAAGCATTTTATCCGACTTCATGGAGCGAAGGTGGCGCATCGCTCGTTCAGCGTGAGCTCGGACGCGCTCGAGGTGATGCAGGGGTATCACTGGCCTGGCAATGTTCGGGAGTTGGAGAATGTGTTGATCAGAGCCATTACCCTCTCCTCTGATGACTGTATTGAACCGGAGCATCTTGGGATCATGATACCTCGGAGGTTGCCGGTGGACGTGACGTTTTCTGATGACGAGACGCTGAATTACCATGCAGTGATGGAAGGATACAGCCGGAAAGTCCTTGAAGAAGCATTACGACGTGCAGGATGGAACCAGACAAAGGCGGCTGAGATGCTGGGACTCCAGCGCACCTATCTGACGAGGTTGCTGAAGCAACGTGGGGTCTCGGTCAAGCCTCCGCCCTCCTAACCGGATGCTCAAAATGTCGTGCGTGAATCGTGAAGTGCATCTCATTTCGGAGTGAAGACACCTCACGAAATACGTTTCACGTACGACGTTTTAGGAGGTGCGACGGGATCCGCGTAGGTGAGTCGTGCTGGTGTCATTGTCTGCAACGTGAAGTAAAAGCAGCTGCCCAGGCCCGGCGCTGTCTCCACTGCGAGTCGACTCTGATGCAGTTCGACTAACAGCTTGGCAATGGCCAGGCCGAGCCCTGTTCCCTTGGTCTTCTTGTGTGTTGTGGGTGCACGATAGAACGGCTGAAAGACCTTGTCCACGTCGTCTGGGGCGATGCCTGGCCCAACATCGTGGATGGAGATCTGAACGTTGTCGTGGGATAGTCTTGTGACATTGAGATCAACAACGGTATCCATCGGTGAGAATTTGACCGCGTTATGCAAAAGATTGAGGAGAATCTGCCTGAGTTTTTCAGGGTCAGCCGAAACCGGAGGCAGATCAGTTGGGAGCGAGATGACGATCTTCACGGCACGTTCTGACGTGAAGGGATGAAGGTCCTCCACAGTTTTAGCGATCACGCTTCCAAGTTCAACCGATCCTAATCGTAGAGTCGCTTGCCCCAGCTCAATTTGAGAGAGATCCAGCAATTCCTCAATGAGGCCTCGAAGTCGCGAGAGATTGGCTTCCACGCGCAACAGCGATCCTCGCTGATCGGCAGTGACTGCGCCATCAATTCCATCCCGTAAGTTGGCAAGGTTGACCGTCATCGAGGTGAGTGGGGTGCGAAGCTCGTGCGAGGCGGTGGAAACAAAAAGCGATTTGCGCCGGTCCAGTTCTCGGAGCTTGGCGTTCGCAGCCGCCAGTTCCTGGGTACGGACCTTGACCCGCTCCTCTAAGGTCTGGGCGAGCTCGCGCAACTCATACTCGCGCGTCTGCAATGTCGACGCCATAGAGTTGAAGACCCGTGTCAGGGTTCCAATTTCATCACGTGCATGTATTGCAATGGTTGGTGCCGTCTCTCCAGCGCCAAGTTTCGTGGCTGCGGTCGTCAGTGCCTGGAGGGGGACCGTCATACGGCTTGCCAGCAGTACAACGATACAGACGCCACCGATCAGTGTACTCACCGTAATGAGAATGGCTTGCCAGAGCAATCGGCGTAGGTTCTGTTGAAGCTCAGATGTGGACAGGCCGATTTCCACCTTCGAGGAAGCTCCTGACGTGAGGTGCTGTGTGTCCTCTGGCATCCCCGGGCGTTCCTTAAGGGTGAGTTCAAGGGCGGGATCCCGTTGGTTGGTGTGAGATTGACGAGGAACTTGGACCAGCAGGTCGTAAAATATCGGGAGCTCATACCCTCCTAAGAGATTGAGTAATTCAGAAGGTGAAAAGTCAAGGCTTGAGCGAAGCAAGGGGCCGTTCCTGCTCAGCCATATTCCATTGATGATTGACTCACCCGCGTCAGCCTTGGGCTGGGAGACCAGTTTCGTGACGGAGAATTGCCGTCGGTTTGTTGAAGAAGCCGAAAACTGTTGCTGCCATTCGCCTTTTCCATAACCGGTATGGAGGTCGCCGTTCGAGGAGAGGATGGCGACATAAGCAACCGGATTGACCGCGAGAATCTCCTGCGCGAGCTGATCAAGACGATGAGTGTCGCCGGCGAGGATGCTTACACGCCCCATACCAGCCAGGTGTTGTGCGAGCAATGTTCCGCTCTGCACGAGACTCTCGGTTGCTGATCGTACTTGTTGTCGAAAAAAGAGGCATCCCAGAAGGAGACAGGCTACGATGAGAATCGCTGCCGTGCTGAGGACGAGCTTTGTTCTGACGCCGATTGAGATGCCTAAGCCGAAGGATCGCTCGTACGCCATGCCGGGATTCCACTACGAATGATTGTCCATGACCCCAGGTCTGATACGTTGGCTAAGGAATCAAATCTGAGGGGTCTGATTTTCGAGCTATCGGTCCGGTTCCACTGAAGATGTGGCGGGCGACACGGACCACGCCCGGGGCAAATCTCAGGCCAAGATATTCGGCGGTATTCAGGTTCAACGCCAATTGCGGATACTCGGGCTCGTGAAGAGCACCGAGTGGTTTTGTGGGATCATCGAGCTGTGTGCGTGCCAGCCGGGCTGCTTGTTGTCCCACGGCCCAAGGGTCGACGACGAGCGCTCCAAGCGCCCCTTGCTGAACCAAGGTCGAGGAAAAGGTAAACAGGGCGATTTTTGCGTCGATGGTTGATTCTACGAGGAATGGGATCGATGATTCCGAAATGACTGTTTGATCTTGAAGCAGCCACAAGGCGTCAATCTTTGGGAAAAGTGTCCGAACGGCAGGCGCGAGGTCCTCCTGGCTACGGACAGCCACCGGCACGAGCTCGAATCCACTCTGTTTCGCGAGACGATGCGCCTGCCGAACGAAGTCGCCACTCTGCGCTTCATCATAGAGCACGCCGATCCGCCGTCGATCTGGCATGACGGAACGAATGGCCGTAAGCTGCGTTGCCGCTGAGGTTCTGACGGCAATACCGGTCATGTTGGAAGTGGGCAGTCCATGACTTTCAGGATTCAAGACCATACAAAAGATGACCGGTGTGTCGAAAATCTCCAATTTTGCGGCGAGGGCTGCCTTGAGGCCCACCGCAAATACCAGGGTAGGCGGTGAAGCTCGCAAGGCTCGGCCGATCTCACGCCCTTGTGTGAATTGACCGCCGATGTTGTATTCACGGACTTGCATGGGTGAAGGAAGTCCGGCTCGAAAGCCCAGGACCGCTTGCTCGTAGTAGGGGAGATCTGATGACTTGAGAATGGCGATTTCTCCCGCACTCACGGCAGAGATCGGGCTCAGGAGCAAGGCACAGACGATCAACCACCAGTATCGTATGCGGAAGACTGGTCCTAGACGTGAAGGTGTTGATCTCATGACGGATGTTCTCTAAGTAACACTATGCTCTCAAGTCTCAGTCCAAGTTGCAAGAGTCAAGATCCCCTAAGGAGGAGTCCAAATAGCTCTAATTATCTAAGCAAGTTTTGGTCCATGGGTTCCACCTTAGAAATGGCACATTCGCCGCTAGAAGTCGATCAGGCACTATCATTCTCACTCTTTTAAGACAATTTCCCTCTCCTTGTGTCTCTGATTGAAACCAGCTGGCATGTTCTTTTCATAGTTTCACCGTGAGCCATCCCAGGACCCTGGTGCCTAGCAGGTCGCCCAAGGGATGTTCGCGGTGATTGTCGTTCAGCGCATTGAATACGGAGAGGGCAAGCTCCGCCTCGCGGACGTTGTCGCCGGTCTGTTCTCGCCAGATGAGGTATCCCAGCCGTACATTCAATAAGTTGTAACTGGGAACATGTTCTTGAGGAAGAACCGTTCCGGCTGGGAAAAATGGACCTAGGTTGGTCAGTAGGTCGGTAAGAGGATAAGCTGCACTACTCGCATGGTGGTAAAGTAGCTCTCCCGTGAACTGGTTCCATTTCCCACGGAGGCCGGCGTTCACCTTGTGATGAGAAAAGCCGCGTCGACTTATTCCACTGAAGGTTTGCCCAATATCTTGATAAGCATAATTGACAAACCCTGAGAGCCAAGACGTCATCAGGACTTCGACCCCAGCTTCTCCTCCGTATAGATCGGCTACGCCTCCATTCATGGGAGAGGCTGGGATCAAAGGGTTCCCTGTCGGGTTCTGAACGGCGATCAGGTTAGAGATATGGTTGAAATATCCGGTTGCTCGGGTTCGTAGCCGGTGTTGCCACCACCAGCCTTGATAGCCCAACTCATAGGATACAATCTGTTCAGGTCTTAGGTTACTAGTTCCTAAAATACTGGTTGCGGTTGGAGGAAACCCGGGCAGCATCAGCGCCGTGTTGGTGTATTGGGCGACATCGATGATTGTGGGGTGGCGATAGGCTATAGAGGTAGAGAGCCGGAGCGTATGATCGGAATGCACATGGTAGATGACCGCTGCTCGAGGAGAGAGAGTAGGTTCATCATGGGAGTCAAGGTCGTATCGAAGCCCAGCGCTCAGCTCCAGAGAAGGTAGCACTTTCCAGTCTCCTTGGACATAGAGCCCCAGTCGATTTTCGGCGGTCTGAGATTTGAGGTAGTTCCAAGAAGCAACGATATGGCGAAAATTTGTTCCAATGTTGAGCTTGAGCGGCTCAAGTAGATTGAATTGATATCGTGTTTCCATGTCATAGGTGTTGAACGACGCATCTCCCGCTGTCTGACCGAATCTGTCGGTTATGGCGAGTAACGGTGTTAGTGGAGGAAATACGGTGTTAGATGGATTGTTGAAAAAGAGACCATTCCACCAGCCACGGATGAGCAGGCCGTTCTGTTCATAGCTGAGCAGGGCATGAGCCAAAGAGTTATGAGTATCTGAAGTCGCAGCCTCTGTGAGAAACCCGTTATAGGGGTTCGATCGACCGAGGCTCGCTTCGCCGCGAAACCGTCCTTGGTTTGGGAGATGATGTTCCACTATACCTGCGATGCGCTGGCGGTTGAGCGCTGGTGAGTTCCGATCTGACCATCGCTGGTTCTGCTCATGTTCGCCTGATACGCGGTAACTCCAATTTCCTCCAGTTCCTGCATAGATGCCGTTTGTCAGAATCGTTCCTTGGCCACCACCTGCTACTTGTAAGGTGGTTCCACGCATCTCCTCCGGAGATTTCGTAATGATATTCACCACACCATCAAAGGCATTGAATCCATAAACTGCCGAAGCGGGCCCCTTGAGGACTTCGATACGTTTAATTTCCGTAAGTGCAACTGGAACAGATTTCCATAACACCTGGCCAGATTGGTCGATGTAAATGGACCTGCCATCGACTAGGACCAGGAGTTTATTGGTAAGTAATTGATTGTCTCCACGCACACTGACATTGAAGTCGACCGCATTTGTCTGCATGACCTCAAGGCCTGGAACCTGTCGGAGTAACGTGGGCACGTCGATGGCTCCGGAGTGCCTGATATCTTCGTCTGTTATGACGTAGACGTCGGAGGGGGCGCGGGAAATCGGCTGCTCATATCGACTGGCAATGCTGACGGTCTCCTCCTGCAAGTAGAGCGCCTCGGCCCGAAGCTGCTGCTCTGTCGCAGAAGATGCTCTAGGGAGAGAAAGTGATGAGTCAGCCCAACTACAGAGCGGATGTGACAACCACCAAACGACACCCACAATGATTTGTCCAATTATCAGAATCCGCCGACCGGGTACGTCTGTGTGAATTCTATGATGGGTCAGTACGCGCTGCATCTCACCTGAGCTGGTACAAGAAAATAGTCGAGGTATGCGGTGGATGAATGTACGGCAGGGCTGAACGTGTATCAATACTTTGGAACAGTTAGTATTTGTTTGTCATAATGGTGAGGCATTCTGAGTTCCTGGATGAAGAAGGCATGAGGCAAGAAGGATAGCGGTGCGGCAGCTGGTTTCTTCGCTGTGTATCCAATTCGATGCAGTATAGGATTAGATACTATTTGGGAGAGATAGTTCACTGTGGCTTCTTTATCGTTGGACCCAGGCTGACTTCATCGAATACCGGTTTAGCAACTGAACCTCTAAGGCAGAGGTTCAGCTGGCGCCTACTCTACCACTCTGTACTTCCCGCAGCTCTGGGGTGGCAGCAGCGTTCTATAACTGTCTCCACGTTGAAAGAAGCTGTGCGACTGTGGGGGGATTTTTAGGGAGTTATCTTGTGAGTTTTTCGAAGCAGTAGACGCTCAGATCGCGGTGAGCATGTCTTCGTCCATCGGCGCCAAGGCTGTGCGCAGCGCGTTGATCAGCAGGCGGTACCGTTCTTCTGCCCAGATATTGAAGGCCTCCGCGTCGGAAAACACGAGATCCCAGGCCTTGGCCGCATCGAACAACACAAGCTGTTTGGGCTTTGCGTGTCCTTGGAACAAGACTACTAGGACGGCCGAGTTTCCGGTCAAGCTGATATCGGTGAAGAGGTGGACTATGGCGGTTGAAGAAAGCGTGACATCCCGCGAGGCGGCCTCAACGATCGGTTGGTAGAGGCGTTGCAGGAATTGCCTGGTCAGTTCATGAGGGGTAGCCGGGGTCAAGAGATGGGGGTTGGGCTTTTCTCCAAAGAGGTTTTCCGTGAGATAAGTGGCCGCTTCCCAGGTTGGCATGGCGCCTGAGGTCACCAGCGCTTCGCAGAGGTAGGCGAGCCAGTTTCGACTACGCGGACGCTTACGAACGACCGTCAACTTTTTTCCCATCATCGACCATCCTTGAAGACATGAAATCGGATTACAGGACTATGACCAGGGAGCCTGGTGAGTAAAAAAGTATATCGACAGTCCCAAGGGTGGTCAACGAATTGCAGCGAATCGTGCACACGGTCGCTTGCGGGAGGCGCTTATGCGTCAGAACGCGGTGTAGGGTCGGTGCGATCAGCGTACTGATCATGGATACGAGTGAGTTCGTCTGTGGACGCGATAAAGGTGTCGAGGAGCTCCGGGTCGAAGTGCGAGCTCCGGTGTTTGCGCATGAGGTCGATCGCGTGCCCGAGCTCAAATGCCGGCTTATAGACCCGTTGAGTCGTGAGTGCGTCAAAGGCATCGGCGATGGCGGCAATGCGACCCTCAATGGGAATGGTCTCGCCCTTCAGCCGTCGCGGATATCCTGTCCCGTCAAAACGCTCATGGTGGGTGTACGCGATCACCGCTGCGACTTTGAGTAGTTCGGCATCAGACCCGCTCAGAATCCGATACCCGATCTCTGCATGTTGTGCGATTACTCCAAACTCTTCTTCAGTGAACTTACCGGGTTTCAACAGTACATGATCCGGTGTGCCGATTTTGCCGATGTCATGCATCGGACTGGCGGTACGGATCAAATCGCATCGTTCTGGCGACAGGCCGGCTTTACTGGCCAGCAGTTCACAATAGTGGCTCATACGTTGCACATGCTTGGCCGTCGCGTTGTCACGGAACTCGGCGGCGATGGCCAAGCGCTGTATCGTTTCCTCGCGCGACAAGCGCAGTTCTTTTTCCGTGCGCTCGAGCCACTCCAAGGCTTGCTGGAGTGCAAGCGTTCTGGTCCTGACGATATCCTCGAGGTTTTCCCGATGATAGCGGTTTTCCAACTCGAGCCGGCGTCTCCTCAGCGCGTTGGCGACGTCGATCAAGACTTCGTTGGATTCAAACGGCTTGACGATGTATCCAAAGGCGCCCACGTCGAGAGCAGCGTTGGCTAGGACAGAGCTATCAAGGCCGGTCACCATAATGGCAGCCGTATGTGGATGTGCAATGAGTGTATGGCGGACGAGGTCCATACCGGATTCGCCGGGCATATTGACATCACAGAGCATCAAGGCATAGGGCTGGGCGGCCAGCTTCTGTCTGGCTTCTCGCGCATCAGCGGCACTCTCGACTGTGTAGCCATGGGATTGCAGGAGATAGGCGAGCAGACGGCGGATCGGCTCCTCGTCGTCGACGACGAGAATGAGGCGATTATCGAGCAGCGCGTGGTGTGTTGTCTGGTCCAGGAGGACTGTCATGGATCCGGTCTTACTGGTTTCGTAGGGTTTGAAGATTGCCGTGTTAATTCCCTATCGGTGTATTTGCTGCCAACTTAAATGATCGGCAGGGGGGACTAGTACGATAATGCACCTTTTGTGCCGAAAGCTTTAGGCCTATCGCCACCCAGATTATTCCGTTCAGCCTGTTTTTTGATGGTCGTGCAATTGAAGAATCAACGAATTTGGATTGATGATTGGGTTGATGCGGACTCCAGCATTGTACTCAGTCTGTAGAATGCTTCTGCTTCTACGTCAAGCGATTGTACAGAATTCACCAATTTTATCTGATGGTTTCGAACAACTTGCCTGAATCTCATGCTCGAGAGGAAGGGGAAGATGAAGATGGTTTGCGCTTTCGCAGGGGCTTCACTATAATCCGGTCCCTATCTTGACGAAGGGACAAGGCATGAGTGCAATTTCAGGGGTGGTACGGTTCGATGGGCGTCGGCGGGACCAGATTCGCCCGGTTAAAGTGACGCGGAACTTTACCAAGCATGCGGAAGGATCGGTTCTAATCGAAATGGGAGACACCAAGGTGATCTGTACCGCCTCGGTGGAGGAGAAGGTTCCCCCATTTCTCAAAGGAAAAGGCAGCGGCTGGGTGACTGCGGAATATTCGATGTTGCCGCGCGCGACGCATGAGCGATCGCCTCGAGAGGCTGTGAAGGGGAAGCAAGGTGGCAGAACGCTTGAAATTCAGCGTTTGGTCGGGCGAGCCCTTCGGTCCGTCACCGATTTGTCTCAACTGGGTGAACGGTCTATTTGGATCGACTGCGATGTGATTCAAGCCGATGGAGGGACGAGAACCGCCTCGATTACCGGAGCATTTCTTGCGCTGGCCGATGCCTGCACGGTCCTGAAGAAAAAAGAACTCATCAAGAAGTTGCCGTTGATGGATTACTTGGCAGCCATTAGTGTCGGGAAAGTCGGTGGAGAAGTGATGGTCGATCTCGCCTACAGCGAGGACTCCATGGCGGAAGTGGACATGAACGTGGTGATGACCGGTCGTGGGCGGTATGTCGAAGTGCAGGGCACTGCAGAACGGACGCCGTTTGCGAAGCAGGATATGGATGAATTTTTGGCACTGAGCTGGCAAGCCATTCAGCGGCTCACGACCATTCAGCAAGAGTTGATTGGTGCCATTGACTAGGGAATCAGTAAAAGAGCTTGTTCTCGCAACCCGCAACCCTGATAAAGGACGAGAGCTTGCGGCGCTGCTCGAAGGGCTGGGAATCCACATTCGCACGCTGGCGGAGTTTCCTGCTGTGCCGGAAGTGGAAGAGGATGGTGAGACCTGTGAAGCCAATGCCATCAAGAAAGCCAGGGAAGTGGCTCGTTCAACCGGTCTTCCGTCCGTGGCCGATGACACAGGTCTGGAGGTCGATGCACTCGGAGGCCGACCTGGTGTGTTTGCAGCTCGCTATGCGGGAGAACATGCTACCTACGAGGACAACTGTCGGAAACTGTTACGCGAGCTTGAGGGTGTGCCGAAGCAGGCACGGCATGCCCGATTTCTCACGGTTGCCGCGATAGCTTTCCCAGGTGGCGACATTCATGTCACTCAAGGGAGTCTCGAAGGTGCCATCGCGGAGCACCCAATCGGAGACCGAGGGTTTGGATATGATCCGGTGTTTCTGGTCCCGGAATATGGAAAATCGCTCGCCCAGTTGACGATTGAGGAGAAGAATTGTATTAGTCATCGGGCCAAAGCGTTTGCCCAGGTGCGAGGCTGGTTGGAACGGCAGCCGTGACGCGTTAGTTGTACTGAGCAGGGCCCATGATACTAAGGCAGGAAAATAGCCGATCGAAAATGAGATCCCACAGATGACAAGTCTGTCGGGGCGTAGCGCAGCCCGGTAGCGCGCCTGCTTTGGGAGCAGGATGTCGGAGGTTCAAATCCTCTCGCCCCGACCAAATCGCACTTCGTGCGTACCGCGTGTTGTGCATCGGCTTATCGTAACTGTTGCACGCGAATAAACCCATCCTGTGTTTCCCTTCCTCATCTACCAACCCGCACGTTCTGTGGGAAATTGTTTTTTTGGTAGGGGCAGCTTCTCTGGTCCTCCCCCAATCCACAGCTACACGCCATCTAGTTTTGACGGTCTCTCTTTCAAGCATTGAGGAATTCAATCGAAGTACGTGAATAGGAAGTGCAAGCTCGTCCTTCGACTCTGCTCAGGACGGTGAGCTTGTCGAACCGGCTCGTGTGGGTTTGTTTATGCGCATGGCTGGACCCCTCTGCTTCGCTCAAGGTCGAGCCTGAGTAGGTTCTACGGTCCTTGAGGTCCTGAGTTCTTTGACAAGTTCAGCGCAGGCTAGTTGATGGGAGACGACTCGTCACGAACGATGTGGCGAGGGGCACTGTTCTAAGGCAAGGATGTGCTGAACGATTCATTGCGGAGACCTGCCGTTTTTATTGAAGGAGGTATAACACCACAGCAATCAAGAACGTCGCCAGTATCAGGCCGGTGATCTAGAAGTTTACCCACAGTGCTAAGATCATAAGCTCATTCCTCATCTGTTTTATTCTTTTGTGATGACGGAATCCCGTCATGCTATCTGATGTCATGTTTCCCCTCTAGCCATACGTGTAAAGCTACTGAAGCGCCTTTCCGTTATTCACCGATGGTAGGGGCATCACGCCTAGCCCGCATTATTCATGACGGTTCGTCACGAAACCGACAAGACGCCTTGCGAGACGGGCACGCGGAGGCCCGAGGGACCAAGGCGTACTTGAACAGTACGTCGAGGTCGCGAGGGACGAGCCTGCCCGCCTGGCCGCCGCACACGCGCAACCAGGCTTGTCGCAGCAGCGTCTTGGCGGTTGCAGTAGAAGTGTTCATGAATAATGCGGGCTAGGGCTGTTCACTGTTGGGAACAGTACGCCATCGGCAGAAGATTGTTGGAGCATGACTTACGCCAAGATGTATTGCGGGAGAAGAGTGGCGATTCTAATGTGTCAGAGGTAGGGTGGCGCCATTGCGTTCGTGAGATTCTGGATCAGAAAAGATTCTGTCATGGATCTGAATCGATACAGATGTGAATGAGAGCGTAGAAGAGCGGAGGAGTCATGGTAGCGACAAGCCGGCCTTCGATCAGCCTCTGGCGGTACTGAGAGGTGGTGACGTACTACAGCGGAGTATGGTGTTCTCTACCAATGTGCTGTTACGTGCCGGAAGTGTATCTCCTGAAGCGCCGTTCGCTTGCGAGTCGCACGACGAGGGAGGAGAGAGCGGCTGCGCCGGACGGCCATTCTGAGCATCCTGGGGACGAATTCAAGACGATCCGCTATGGTGTCTGCCAGCGACCGTGTTTCACTGCTCGCTAATCTGCCGAAAATGAAGAGGGTGGTTTCGCGGGGATCTGTTTCTGCCGGAGGAGTTTGGTCAAGTAGGTTCGCTGGAGCCCCAACTCTGTTGCCGCTTTGGTTTGATTCCAGCCATTTCTCCTGAGGGCATTTTCAATGAGTGTTTGGCTATAGGCGTCCATACTCTCGTGGTAAGAGAAGAACACTATGTTAGAGGATGGTTGCTGATTCAACGAGGACGAAGCGTCCGTCTCGAGTGGTACGGTCATTAAGGAGAGATGTTCCGGGCCGATGATGTCACCAGGACAGAGGACGAGGGCACGGGTGAGGACGTTCTCGAGTTCACGTACGTTTCCAGGCCAAGAGTACGCGTGCAACAGCTCCAAGGCCGAGTCGCTGAGCGTACAGCGCCGATTGAGTCCAAGTTTTCCAGGTTGTGTGAGGAAATGGTCGGCAAGCGCCGGTAGATCATCCAGACGATCGCGCAGAGGGGGTAAGTTGAGGGTAATCACCGCAAGACGGAAATACAAATCCTCTCGGAATGTGCCTTGGCGAATTGCCTGCTGGAGATTCTTGTTTGTTGCTGCGATGAACCTCACGTCAGCCCGCACTTCCTGCGTGCCTCCGACTCGGTAGAATCTTCGGTCGTTCAGCACTCGGAGAAGGTGGCTTTGCATGGTGAGTGGCATGTCTCCGATTTCGTCGAGAAACAAGGTGCCTCCCTCGGCGATTTCAATTTTCCCCGGTTCTCGTTTGATGGCTCCGGTGAAAGCACCCTTTTCGTGGCCGAATAGCTCATTTTCCAATAAGTTTTCAGGGAAAGCTGCACAATTCACTGCGACGAAGGGTTTGCTGGATCGCGGGCTCCACCGATGGATCGCCCGTGCGACGACCTCTTTCCCTGTACCCGTTTCACCGAGTAATAGGACTGTGACAGGTGAAGAGGCCGCCTGCTTGGCGACAGCGAGCTGCGCAGCCATGTGAGCATTGTTGGTGATGGCCGGCTGGAACTGATTCTCAACCTCCTTCCGCAGAGTGGCGACATGGCGGTGAAGTGTCACGGTATCGAGTGCTTTGTTGATGACGACGGTTAAGTGGTCAGAGGTGAATGGCTTGGGGACGAAATCAAATGCACCCAACTGCATGGCTTGCACCGCGCGTTCAATCGTCCCGTATGCGGTCAGCATCACGATGAGCGGAGTCGTATAGGTTGCTGATATTGGATGGGCCTCCTCATCCGGAGAATCGGTACGTACGGATGTTTGGCTGACGTGTTTCAAGACGTCAAGCCCCGATAGTAATGGAAGCTCCAAATCCAACAAGACCAGGTCAGGCTGTTCCTCTTGGATCAATCGGAGGGCCTCCTGCCCATTCGTCGCCGTCACCGGTTCATGACCCATCCATGTGACGCGATTCTCCAGGCTAAGGAGGATATCGTGATCGTCATCGACAATGAGGATTTTCGCACGCATCAGTGGAGACTCCTTTCTAGAAAGACATGTGCCCAGGCTGAGGACACTCAGCTGACACGGACTCATTTGGGTTCGATTTCGCCTGCTCCTGTGACTCGCATGCCGGAAGGGCAATGTAGAATTGAGACCCTGCCCCAGGCTGACTCTCGACCCAGATCCGGCCATGGTGCATCGTCACATAGGTCTTAGTGATCCAAAGTCCAAGTTGAGCACCTTGTGATGAGGGCATCGCCGACGGCACCTTGGAGAACTCTTCAAAGATATTCGGGAGGTGCCTCTCATCGATGCCGCAACCGGTATCAGCTACACACACCTGAACGACGCCTGGTGATGAGGCACAAGGTTCAACGCATACATGACCACCGGGCGGAGTAAACTTGATGGCGTTGCCGATCAGATTCACGAAGATTTGTTCCAGTTTATCGCGATCCCCCAGAACCGGCGGTAGGGATTCGATGGGGACAACCACCAACGAGACATTCTTTTCAGAAGCCACCGTCTGCAAGCTGTCTACGGCTATCGAGGCGATGTGATGGAGACAGACGGTTTCCAAGCGCAAATCGACTCGTTTGGTGTCCAGACGTGACCAGTCGAGCAACTGGGCGATGATTCTGCTAAGTCGTGCCACATTGTGCTGAACCCGCGTGAGATAGGTTCGCTGGAGATCAGTCAACGGACCGGTGACACCGTCCAGCATGTTCTCTGCAAAACTCCGAATTGCGGTCATGGGTGTCCGTAGCTCATGGGAAACGACAGAAAGAAACTTCGATCGACGCCGATCATGTTCCTGAAGTTGGGTATTGGCCTGAGAGAGTTCCTCGGTACGCTGTCCAATGCGTTCTTCCAGGTGCTGAGTCAGCTCGGCCAGATCAGCGTAGGTCGTGGCATTGTCAATGGCTGCCGCGACATGGCCGGCGATCGTCATAAGTATATGCAAATCTTCATCCGTACAGCGATGGGTTCCACGGTCACCTGCCAGATAGCCAAGGATCTTTCCATGGCTCTGTAACGGGACGCCGACGAACGACTGAATCCCGGATCGACGCACCAATTCCAATAGCGGAGGGTAGAACCGATGGGTGGCGGTTTCAACGTCATGGACCAAGACGGCGTTGCCATGGAGGAGGAGTTCGGCCGTAACGCCTCCATTATCGACGATGGGCACGTGAAGATGGCGAACTCCATCTACGATTTCAGGTGACACTCCGATAATTCTGGCGATGGAGGCGAGAGGCTGTTCCTTGGTCTGGAGCACCACCATCATTCGCGAGAAGCCAAGATTATCAACAATCAAACGGAGTACGGTGTCGAGCAGGTGATTTCTGTCGAACAGGGTCGTGTTGGCAATTGTGGTGCTGGCCTGATGGATTGTGGTCAATTGCCTAACCTGTTGGCGTATAGTGTCAAGGTTTCGGCTGATGGCATGATTGCGGTCACGCAGGGACTGCGTCATCACATTAAATGCATGGGTGAGCTGTCCGACTTCATCATTGTGTGAAGAAACAGGCAAGCCTGTGGTGTCTTCACCCTCTGCAAGTTTACGAGTGGCTGCTGCAAGGCTTCGCAGGGGCGTCGTAATGCGAGAGGTCAGCAGGTAGATGATGAGGATGCCGGTTGTAATGATGAAAATGGTGAGGAGGAGGACGTTACGCACAATCAGTGCCAATGCCGCCTTCGCTTGTCCATCCGTGATCCCGATACGGACAATCCCCACCACCTGGGATTGTGTGGCTGGTAAGGGAGCCCTCCGGTTGTCCTCAAGTTCGATAGCTGGTGAGGATAGAGGAGTGACATCTCGCAAGATCGGCATGGTGAAATCAAAGAGCGTTTCTTCCCGGATCAGGAAGGGTAGACGCCAGTCGGAAGATGTTGGTTGAGGAATCAATCTCCGGTCTGACGACCACACGAGGCGTGTGATTAACGGAGTCGTCAACGGAGTGTCAGTCAACGATTCGGACAGTCTGTCGTCCGGGTAGATCGGTGATGGGGAAACGTGAGATGAGTTGCGACCTGGATCCCGCATGCGTTTGCTTTCTCTGCTGAGTAGACGGCCGTCCGATCCCGTGATGATAACGTACACCACATGGTCGATGGTCATCAGGCTCTGCAGAAATTGATCCAGGGTGGTGCGGTCTTCTAAGACGATCCCAGCCACTCGAAAATGATCATTGCGTACGGTCGTGGTGAGGAGGATGCTCCCCATCTCTTCTAAGTTCGCGGTCATCGCCTGGTGTCTGGTTTCAAGGAAATACCAGCTTAAGGTCGAGCAGGTGATGATCAGGATCAGGCTGAATAATAATACGAACTTGATGCGCAGGCCGAACGCACGGCGTGGCCTTGGTGGAGAAGCTTTGTGCTGGTCTTCGTGAGAGGGGTACATGACAGGTCGCTCAATAGGTTTCGTCGATGAGAGGCTCAACCTCTTTTGGGATCGTGATGCCTAGGTAGCGAGCTGTTTTCTGATTCACGGTGATATGGATTCGCTGGACCGACACAGGTTTGAGCGTCATCATCGGTTCGCCGTTCAGAATGCGTTTTGCCAAACGACCGGTCTCGCGGCCGACTTCGCTGTAGTCCACCGACAAGCTGAGTAGGGCTCCCAGACGTGTAAACTCAGTAGAAAAAGCGATAACAGGAACTTGCTTGGCGACTGCGGATTCCAGGATAAAGCGGATAGATTCGTCCGTCAGCACTGTTGGATCGGGAACGAGCCATAGAGCCTCGGATTCGGACAAGAGGGTGCGCAGCTGATGGGGGATGTCTTTTTCCTGTGTGACGGGAAACCCGCGGATCTGAAAGTCTTGGGCAGGCGCCCGCATCTCGGCCTCTTTTAGTTTTGGCAAGGTTTTCTCGGGGTCATAGAGCATGCCGATGCGATGCAGGGTCGGTAAGAACGAGCGCATAATCTTCAACTGGCGATCTGGTGGAATTTCCAGCAACACACCCGTCATATTGCCGGCAGTGAGGTGATGTTTGAACGGGTCGAGAATCATCATGTAGAGAATCGGAATATGATCGATTTCAAGCTTGGCCGCCAAGGCGGCCTTCAATCCAACGGCCACGACTAGCGAGGACTCCGACGTACGGATTCGCTTTGCCAGCTGCTTGCCTCGCTCCAGGTCGCCAAGAAGATCGTACTCAGCAAAGATGGCGGATCCTGGTGATGTGGCCTTGAACCCATCAATTGCATCGTTATACCCCTTGAGATCGGATGACTTCAGAATGGTGATCTCGAGACCGGCAGCCTCAAGATCTGTCTGAGGTAGCCAGAGTAGAGCCGCAAACACGAGCGCCATCCGCAGTCCAAATAGGATAGGGAACGGGAGTTCTGTTCGGTGTAGGCCGGCCGTAGGTGTCATGGTGGCGTGAGCACGGTGGATCTTAGCGCGTGCGGTAGACAACGGGTCAAGTAATTACCTTGACTCATGAAAACTGATCACGCCAAGTCCACTGCTCATTACAGTTCAGTGTGCTGCAGTCTGTCCGACAGATCATTCTCAACGTGGAGGAGCTCCTTCTGTTGAAGGCAATTGCTGGTTGTCTCGTCGGCGTTGCCTGGTGCTGCAGCGGGGATTGCCCCTTGTGATGGAAGTAGAGCAATCGTTATGCCGTCAGCTCAGGAGAAAGTGATTGGCACTGAAACACAGATATTCATGCAAATTCTTGATTGGTTGCCGGGATTGTGATGATGGGTAAGCCAATTCGCGCTGTATCATAATAGATTCATGCTGAATCCAAAAAGATTCAGCTGGTGAAGTTTACCGGATATATGACTATTGCGTCTCATCTTGCCTTCGTGTGAATGGAGCTGAGGTCCCAGTCGGCCACCCCGTTGAGGCCGACTTGTCTCAAAAGCGCGGCACGGAGTCGTCGAAGTGAAGGGTCCGTCGGGTCCTTCTCGATCAGTGAACATACACAGCCCATCGCATCGTACCAGAGTCCGATGGTGGCATTCGTCCGAACGCTATCCTGGTCACAGGTCATCTTGGGTGAGATGGTCACGATGCATTCGCTGAATTCACATCGTTCGATCATCCCCCCGGCGACGATATCCGAGGCGTGAGATGCGGAATCTGGGCTGGCCGACACAAACCAGCGGTACTGAACATTCGGCTCCAGTGTCAAGCCTAAGGTCTTGAGGTCGATGGTGTGCACACCGGCTGCCGGTGGCGTTGAAAGAGGGCCTTCGTAGATGGGGCGGACTTTTCGATCATCCGTAATGGTGAATTTCAACGGATAGGAGGTTGGTTTCGACAGAAACCAATTCAGAGTTGGGGTTTGTTTCACCGTCAGACCGATATGGTCTGGTACCAGCGCCACGATTTCTGCATCAGCCGTGTCCTTTCCGCGCAGCGCGCCACCCACTCGGGCGCGGGGGAGGACATTTTTCGGTGGGGCATAGACCGGCAGCTGCAGGTTCTCTTGTGGCCCTGTTATTGGCGTTGGCGGATGGTCCGCAGCTGTCACTCCTGTGGCTGAGCTGATCAGGCTCAGGGACAGACCAATTCCAACGAGCGTAGAGGGGCGGCGGAGTTTCATGACAGCTCCTTCCCAGCTTCAATCGATCGATAGTGCGCGTCGAGTGGTTGTGCACGATCCTCGATTAGAGCCAGTTATTCATCAATAAAAACGGCGACCAGTAAGCCGGATGGCCATAGATCCGGTCGTCCAAGAGTTTCTGTTGGGCACGCTGGAGCGCGACGGCTTTGGACAGAGCGGGATCGCGCAGTTGTCGATAAAATTCGGAGATCAGGGTTGCCGAGGCCTCATCGTTGATGAACCACAGTGTGGCAAGTGCACTGCGGGCCCCGGCCTTCAGCGCCACGCCGGCCAACCCGAGCGCCGCACGGTCATCGCCGATACCGGTTTGGCAGGCACTCAGGGTCAACAATTCAAGCGGCTCTTGTCTGAACCGAAAGAGGCCGATCAGTTGATCGAGTGTCTGCATGGTCAGTTTCCCGTCGAAGGTCAAAAGATATGAATCGTTCACGTCGGTCGAGAACTTGCCGTGGGTCGCAATATGGAGACCTCCATACTTTCCTTCACGCAATTCCTGTTCCAGTCTGGATGTTTGAAAGGCGTTGTTCAGGAGTTGGTCGCTTTTGTAGAGCTGTTGAATGGACTCAACCTCGTTCGCCACATAGGGGAGAGCAGGGAAGCCTTGTACCGCGGTGGTAAGGCCGGCGGTGAGAAAGCGGAGTTTGTCTCGATTGAGTGGGCGTGGATCAGTTAATGTCAGACCAGGTGTCATCGCGAGTGCGAATTTGCTGACCAGGAATGAGGTTCCATCGTGCAGTGCCGCTAACGGAATCGTCCGCAGGGCGCTGTCCGGGACGATGACCAACGTCGAGATGTTCAGTTGCGATAGGTCGGTTTCGAGAGGCCGGATCAACCAGTCATAGAGCTGTTGCGCATGTGGCAGATATTCACGTGTGGTACGCTTTTCCACCAGTCGACGAAAGGCACGAATTTCTTGAGTCAATTGGTCTGCAGATACCGGGACCGAGATGCGTTTCAAGCCCGAGGGCAGGCTCATGAGCAATTCCAGGCGGGAATTGAACATGATCGGATAGACGACGGCCGTATCCGCTGATAAGCGATCGAAGGTCGTCAACCTCGAGCGAACGGCATCGACGCACTCATCCTTGAAATAGTCTCGCAGCTCGGCGGTCTTGTAGGCTTCAATTGCATCCCGAGCGGCGCGTAGGTCGGCATCAACAGCGGTGATGTCGTCGGTCAACGAGGCACGTTGCAACAATAAGTCGGCCAGCTCAAAAAACAGAGGTTTCACGGTGTCCTGCTCACCGACGACACCATCGGAGGAAGCCTGTGTCAGCTCCGCACGAATTGGTTGGAGCGTCAGTGTCGCCTGCCGGTATGAGGCGATCGCCTGGTCAAGTTGTCCGATCGTCGCCAGCTGACGGCCGAGTTGCCATTGCCAGCGATAGAGTGACTCCGGCGCATCCACCGATTGCGCGGCGAATACCGCTCGCCTGGTGAGTTGTAGCGCTTCATCCATACGAAATGAGGTTTCATACAGCTGCCCAAGGTACCCCAGGGCATAGGAGAGCGTCCGTTTGTCGCCCAGGCGCTCTGCGATGGTAGAGGATTCCTGGAGTGCGCCGGCCGTGCGCAACAAGAGCGCATCATGTTCTTGGGGGAGATGAGGCAGCAATCTCTGGTAGGTCACCGCGATTCCGATCAGGCCGAGGGCGGTTTGTCTGGATGGCGGCGTTACCTTTTGTAATTGTTCTAGTGCGGCGTCGAGGGTTAGGCGGCTATTGGTCGCCTGCTTGAGTCGCAACCATGCCCGTGCGGCGTTCGTGCGGGCTGTTGCCGCGAGGAGAGGAAGGCCGACGCTCTGTGCATGGGTCACGCTCTCCTGAAAGGTATCGAGAGCGTTCTGATCCTGCTGCTGGAGGACCATGAGGATGCCGAGATCGTTCAATGTGGTCGCAAGGAGCGGCGAAGAATTCTGCTTGCGCCCGAGGGCTGACGCTTGCCGGAGAAATTCGGATGCCTGAGGTAATTGCCGCATCGTTAAGTAGGTCCGTCCCAAGTGTCCGAGGATGGGGGCTTCCACAAGAGGATCACCGCTCTTCTGCGCCAGCCCCAATGCAAGTTCCAGAGACTGAAGAGCCTGTTTGGATTGTCCTAATCCCAAGGAGGCCTGGGATGAGAGAACCAGGGCTTCGACCTGTGCCGGGGTATTGCCGGAACTTTTGTAGAGTTCTGCTGCCTGTTTCCAATGAGACAAGGCGGTACTAAACGCGCCTCGTTCAAAGGCCAGGGCGCCTTCTCTTATCGATGAGCCGGCAGGGGAGGACACCTCATGGGATTCTGATTGCGTCGCAGTAAGCAATGGAATCGCCATCAAGAACAAGCAACACATGATATGTCGGATGGAAAGAAGAAACAATTGCATGGGTGTCAACATTGAGCCTCTTGTCAAAAGACTTGGACGACCGCCTGAAGGTGGATGCCATGATCCTGAAGGTTGCCGGCGGGATGCGGGACATGATTGAGCGGCACACCCCAATAGAGTTCAAACCGTGCCCGGTCTTTCGGTAACACCGTCCAGCGGAGCCCCAACCCCACACTGGCCAAAGTTTGCGGATCATCGGTTTTCCCCTTGGCCTGCCAGGTTCGACCGACATCGACGAATTGCGCGAACTGCAAGAGAGGCTCCCCGCTGGCATAGCGGAGCAACGGAAATCGAGATTCAACTGAAAAGAGAAAGCCATTGTCGCGAATCAGTGTATTTTCACGATAGCCGCGGACGCTGAATCGTCCGCCGAGAGGCATTTGTTCCAATGGAAAGAGCCGATCATTGGCCAGTTGCAGGTTGAGCTGTCCCAGGAGCTGCATGCCCCACCAGTCGTCGAATCGCCTGATCCCCTGGAGTTGTCCCAGCCAGGAAAAGAAGCGTCCATCGGGTACCGGCAATCCACTTCTTGTGGACACACCAGAGTTGGTTGTGGCATTCAACACGTCCAGACCTACGGAAAAACGGGAGCGAGCCGCGATCACCGACGTCGAAGTGCGATGTACATATTCCTGTACAAAGCGGAGGGCACTCACGGCGCTGACTCCGGTGTCCGATGAGCCGCTGATGAACGACGAGGGCAAGCCAGGTTCATCGAAGATCGACGTCACTTTGTTATAGAGCCGTTCGCCGGTGATGGCGATGGCCAGTTCATCAGTGAGGGTCCGATAAATTGGATGGCGGAGCGTGAATCCGATAATTTCCGATGTGGAGTTGAGATTCAGTTCGCGGAATTGACTCTCGACCACCACGAAGTCGTTCCGACGGTAGGAAGCCGTGAAAGTCGTATCGTAGCGATTGATGGGAAGTGTGTACGATACATCGATAACCGGATGGACTCCTCGTGAACCGCCGTAGGTGATGCTTAACGGATCACCATGTCCGGTGACGTTTTGATGGGCGACCGTCAGCAAGCCGCGCTCGGCTCCAACTGCGGGTGTCTGATAGTTGCTGAATTCCGCCCACATCTTCCAGGGACTTTGTTCCTTCACGTTGACATGGAGAATGCTTTCGCCGCGTCGGTCGCCTGGACGGAGTTCTGCATTGATCCGTTCGATTCGGGGATCTTGCTGGAGTAATTGCAGTCGTGTTTGAAGCGGTTCCATCTGGAGCGGCGGACCGGCTCCGAGTGCCAGGCGATTGCTGAGTGTTCCCGGTCTGAACCAGTTGTTTCCTTCGATGTCGATCCGGGACAGGGCACCCTCCATGATCTGGATCTGAATCACGCCATCGACGACGTCTTGATCGGGAATGACGGCGCCGGAGGTGATATAGCCCTTGTTCACATAGAGGAGTGTGAGTGCCAGTCGCAGTCGTTCCAAGTCCTCAGTGGTGAGGACCTGGTTGTAGTAGGGTTTCGTGACGGTTTCAATCTCCGCATCTGAAAAGACGGTATGGCCTGTTACCTGGATGGATTTGACCAAAACTTGGATCTGGCCGAGTTGGGTCTGTGTCTCGCCGTCCGGTGGAGTGGTCGGCACCGATGGAAGCACCGGGCTCGGCGGAGGCATCGTGGGCGGGACGAATTTCTTCTTGAGTGGACCGGACGGCTCTCCGGATCGGAGCGTCGGGTCAAAGACCGGAGGGAGGACCTGTGCCCCTAATGGAGTGGATGGCGCCATGATCGTCATAACGAGACTTCCGTACAGCACAACGGAGACGAGATGACGACGTCGCTTGTGGCGCACCGAACCGACTGCGCTGATCCTCATGAGGGACAGCC
>NIUT01000102.1 GCA_002254365.1 Nitrospira sp. UW-LDO-01 | reverse complement strand
AACGTACGGGGCAGAGTACGATTCGCCTCTTCGCTTGCTGCGGCCTTGCTGGACGGCCAGTTAGAGTCCTCTCAAACTTCGATACCTGTGATGGCCGCAGGAGCCAAAATGAGTTTTTCCGCAACCTGCTAAAAGAGGAGTGTGATCATCCGGGGAAATCACTGGGAAGCTCGAATCCAGCTCGCTCTACCGCGCGACGAACGGCACCCAGAACAGCCGGAGTATCGGAACAAGGCAGCACAGTCACTTCAGGAGCCGCACGAAGTCGAATCACCAACTGGTCAATGTCCTCGCCAAGGAGTGTGTCACAAGTGTAGTAGAGGCCCTCCGGACCTTCCTCGAGCAGATTATGCTTTTCAAGAACAGAGTGCAACGTCGCCAAGACCCTGGACGTGGGAGTCGGCATCAGTAAGGCCGCAATCGCCCCATGATCGAGCCTGAGTTTTGCCGCGATGGGAAGCGGCTCTCCCCCCCGCTGTCGCAGCGCCGCAGGAAGTAAAATCTTCTCCTCGATCCCAATATGACGCAACAGTCCGGCCCGAAAGCCATCGTAGGATTTCCGTTCCACGCGGCCGCCTCTATCAATCGCCGATTCCAGCAACCGCTCAAGTCTCCGGTGATCGTCCACCAGAATGCGGGTGATCGATCCGTTCCTCTCACCGTCAGCAGGCCCCATCGAGACAGTCTCCTCAACAACCGCTCCAAGAACACGTGATGCCCACGTGGTTCCGACCTCCATCAGTGATCACTTCATACAGCATCGGTACCTGCCGCGACGGAGCATACCGGTTTGGGAGGTCACAATTCCAGAGCTTCTTCAAGCTGCAGGGGATCGGCTGGTGTCGGACGGTCAGAATACAGCCGGCTCCATGGCGATCGGACATCCAGTCTGTTCCAGCTGTGCGTTCAGTGCCAGACTGCTTGAGCGTAGACGGCGAGAACCGAGATGAAGAAAATGACGCAAGCGGTGGAGAATGAGGCTAGAAGGGAGAATGGACCAGACGGCTGAAATCGCGCCCGCCGAGTACGAGGGAATCGCATCAGGCAAAACGTCATAAACGAGGCCGCTGCTCCTGTGAGTGCCAGAAGAATGTAGGCTGTGTCCATGCAGACACCCAACTCCCCTGCTACGTCAGAACAAACAGCAGGCCGGCGCCTCCAATCAGAAGGAACAACGCCCAGCGAAGCAATCCCGCTCGCGCATCGGACTGTTCTTGTTGAATTCGTTGTTGCAGGGCGGGGTGACTGTGCAGATAGGCGGCAACAGAGGCTTTGGCCTCTTTCACGTCGACCTGCTGTTCGTGACGAACCAACGTGATCGCATCAAGCACTTGCCCTCGCCACAAAGCCGCCACAGCCGCTTCGGAGAGGGGGTGGTCAAAGAGCGACTGTTGCGCGGTCTCAACAATCGGCGGGTGAAGTGAGGAGGGTGACATAGGCTGAGAGACAGCCTACCACCATCATACGAGCGGCAGAAGCAAATCAACAGAATCGGCAGCAGAATTCATCACGCCACAGCGAGCCCTGAACCTACCGGTATCAGTGCTCCTCGTCGCGGATACCGTGCTGCGATGACCCCGATGGACCGAAGAAACCGCTTACAACTGCTTCGGCCACAGGGAGCTGAGTTCCGGATATTGAGCCCGGTAGTCGGCGTGGCTCGCACGAATCACTTTGAGCGCTTCCTCCCGGCCATACACGCTGGTAATTTCCACCTTATTCTGTTGAGTCGTCCCAGGCGCGCTCTTGTAGGTCAGAAAATAATGCTGCAGGCGATCCATGAGCGCCGACGGACATTGTGAAATATCCGTGAAGCCCCCGTACACCGCGTCGTCCCGCATGACGGCAATAATCTTGTCATCGGCTTCCCCGCCGTCGGCCATGCTCAACCCACCGATCGGGAGCGCCGTGAGTAAGATATCGCTATGCGGAATATTTTTTTCCGACAGGACACAGATATCCAGCGGGTCACCGTCCCCGACCATGCCCTTCCGACGGGCTCGCTTCGCAAAGATCCCCGCCACCTGCTCTCCGGAATAGGTCTGCGGAATCAGGCCGTAGTAGACCGGACAACAATTGGAGAACCGCTGCGGCCGATCAACCTTGAGAAACCCGCTGCGTTTGTCGACTTCATACTTGACCGTATCAGTGGGAACAATTTCGATATAGGCCATGACGACGTCCGGAGCTTCCTGCCCGATCGATACGCCGTGCCACGGATGCGCCTTGAACATCAGCCCGAGCAACCGCTGAAACGGGTCGCTGCCGCCATGCGCTTCATTACTTCTCTCTGTCGTCTTCCCGCTGGTCTTCACTCTCTGCCCTTTCATGTATCCTCCCCCTCCCTAGTACGAACCGCTCTTCACTCTCAGCCCACTGTGCACTTCAGGCTCAGTATGTCTCAGGCATTCCGAGAGGGCAAGCAGATGCCGAGAAAAGCTCTTTCACGCTTCGCTAAGATTATGGTGTTCACGGACTAGCATCGCAAGACTCTCCATCCAGAGAAGAATGTGCCGGCGATTGGCGGCACGAGTGTGGGACTTAAGTTATTCTTCAAAAGGACCGAATAAATACGGACTGTTACCTGGATCGCACATTACAACGCCAGACTGGCCACACACACTATGGCACACCCGCACGCATCTGAAACACAACCCAACGGACCAATCCCGACGAGACCAGACGACCTCACAATCGGCATGTACGTAGATCTGAATTGTTCGTGGTTCAGACATCCGTTTGCGAGCAAGACCTTCACCATTACATCCGATAAGGAATTGACCATCATTCGTGGCCTTGGACTGGACACTGTGCTGGTTCATCCCGCACGATCTGATTCTGAAGGTGCCCCACAAAACTCCCACAATGATGGCGATGGAAGAACAACCGCAGCGCCCACCCTCCCTGATACGACAGGACCGGACACCGTGCGCTGCGATACTCCTGCTCCTCCCCCAACAATCGTCCAATATAAAGAGAGCCTTCAGCAAGCCAACATGCTGTATCGGCAGACCGTCGCTGAAAGCTCACAAGCGCTCAACGATATCAAGAACGGATCTGAATCCGGTCTGGTTGCGGCAAAGCAGATGATCCATGGGCTGACAGAAATCCTGGTCAGTGACAACGCCTCGAGCGCCATGGGAAGTTTGTTGGGCGCCCAGGAGCTCGACGATCTCAGTGTTCTGCATGCAATGAACGTTGCCGTACTCTCCATGCTCGTCGGACGCCAATTCGACCTTGGCCATGAAGCCATGCATGCACTCGGAACTGCCGGATTCCTGCACGACATCGGTGAGCAGGCGCTCCCCCCTGATCTCCGACACCGGAGCTGGGCCAGTATGAATACCGAGGATCAAAAAGCATTCCAACAACACGTAGATTTTGGGCTCAACATGCTGGCCCAATTCCCAGGACTTCCGGATGACGTACTCAGCATCATTCGAAACCACCATGAACGGGTCGATGGATCCGGCTATCCCGCCCGGAGACGGGGCGATCAACTGTCGCTTCTCTCTAGGATTCATGCGGTGGTAGATGAATATGAAAGCCTGGTGAATACACCGGATCCTCTCACGACCATGACCCCCACAGAAACTTTGTCCAAACTGTACACTAACGCCAAAACAAAATTCTCAGAAGAGGTCGTCGTTGGACTTATTCAAACACTAAGCGTGTATCCGCCTGGAACGGTCGTCGCCCTCACCGATCATTCGGTTGGACTGGTCGTCAGCATCAATCTGCACTCCCGTATGCGTCCCCTCATTGTGCTTTACGACCCTACCGTCAACCAAGCGAATCCTCACATTGCCGACCTCAGTAAGGACCCTACCCTCTCCATCGTACGAAGCATCCCGAGAAGTGAGCTCTCGCAGGAAACCTCCGACTATCTCAATCTGACAAAGTGGACAGGATTTTTCATCAGTTCCTCCTTAAAAACATTGGAAGAGGATCGGGCAGCCTAGCAACTCCTGCGCATCGCCAATCTCGAAGACTCCGCCCGGGAGAATTTGGTTCACCGGCACTGAGAATACCTCCAGACCATCATCAGATCCCTCACCGTTCCCGATCCTTCGTGCAGCATCCAATTACCGCTACTCACTTCCCACGAGCTCTTACGATCACTGCCGCCACATCATTCAACGTGATCGTCGCATCGAACAACTCCATCCCGACCAACTCCGTCAACTGCACGGCATGAGCGCCAACCTTGGCGACCTTGCCTTCCACGTCTTGCCCCGAACACAACTTGACCTTCACACGTTTTCCAACGTGCTGCTCAAGCAAGGACTTCATGACATTCGGGCTATCGATGTCCACCATCCCTTCGTCGACCGCGACAGCTGGCGCTGGCCCAGCGACGCCAAGCCCGACGAGTAACGCACACGCACAGATTGCCCTGCTTATGCTGTCCTGCATCCTGTCCCCCTTGATGGATATTTTCACGATCGTACGGGCCATCACGAGGCCGGAGCTTACCGCGAGTACGTAAGAAAGTCATCTACCGTCTCATTCGCCGCCAAACGGTCGAAGGCCACAACAAGAAAGCCGACTGCGCACGGCGGAACACGAGCCCCCACAATCGCATGAATACAGGTATTCATAGCCAGCGCGCACTCGGCGCACGACCATCGCATCGTAACGAACAAGTCCATTACCACCCTCTTGCACAACTTTGAAGAAAAATGGATGTCTCTTCTTTTTTTCGCTAGACTGAGTCCGCAATCATCACCACCTCTGAGCAGCTTCATGACTGTGAGGAAAGGCGCTTACCAAGCCAAATCGGTGAGCCCGTAGATCCCGTGACGACTCTCCCCGCAAAAATATCCGAGGCTCGGCATAAGACCCGTGCCTCGCTGGTGGTACGGGCCGGCGGCGTCTATTTTCTTGTCGCGCTCGGGGTCGGATTCGTACTCGAGATCGTTCGGCTTGAAGTGATTGCTCTCCATATCAGCGAACTGATCGCTCGATTACTCGAAGTCCCCAACACCCTGTTGGCCATGATCATCGGCGCGAAATGGACGATCGACCGCTTCCATCTGCCGCCTCTCCCGCGTATACGGCTCGGCATCGGGTTCGTGGCCTTCGTCCTGATGATTCTCACGGAGTCAGCGGTCGTCCTTCCGCTTCATGGCCTCACAATCGATGAGTACATGGCCCTTCAACATGCCGTCGCGGGGATGTTGCCGGTCGGAGTGCTCGCCGTGTTGACCGGCATGCCGTTGCTGGTCAGCTATCGATGGGAACGCTGAGGTGAGTGAGTGCCTGCCTGGCCGGACCGTCTCCACCCGATTGAGCTGACGACATCGACGATCACCTTCTCACTCCCAAATCTATTCCTCGATCCGCCTATCGCCACTCACAAGACTCCCCGGAACCTCAGCCTGAAGTCTTGACAGCCATGCCCCCTCTTGTGAGATACGAGTGAGACGACTGAGTCCTGCGTCTCCCCAGACCGTCATGGTCAAACCACAAGCCTGTGATGTGTTCGACCGCTATACAGGAGTGATTGATGAACCTTTTTAGACATCTCGCGTGGGTAAGCCCATTGATCTGTATGACCATCATCACGACCGCGATAGCATCAGAACCTGCTGATCCAGAGTCAGCCGTCCGGCGTCTCGTTCGAGCCAATGCCGAGAAGGACTTGCCGACACTCTCTCGCATGATGGCTCATGACGCCGATATCATCAGCTACGGGGTTGCCGGTCGGAAATATGTCGGATGGCCTGAGCTTGAGCAAGGCATGAAGGAGGAATTTCTTAACGCTCAGAAACTGGAGATTCCCATTAAAGAACTGACGGTGTGGACGAAGCGAGACCTTGCTTGGTACGCGATGGAACTCGACTATATTCGATATGTGACGGACGGCACTGGACTCCAGAAAACAGTGCTTCCGATGAGAGAAACCGGCGTGCTGGAACGACGCGATGGCCGATGGCAACTGTTATCGTGGCATGAATCCTTTCGATCCGCTCAATTGAGCGCTCCACTCGCTTCACCTTCAGCCGGATCTTCGCTACAAGCACGTGAGAGCACACACCCCTCACCTGCCACCGATCTGAGTGGAGAGTGGGAGATCCTTGAGGTTGAAGATGACAAGCGATATAGAGCGACGTTCGACCGAAATGGAAATGGACCGTACACCCAGCATGGCGGTCGCTTCACGACCAACCAGGTGATGAACCGCCTATGGCAAGGCACCTGGCAACAGCCGGGTAATGATCGAGAGGGTGGATTTGAAGTCCTCCTCTCAGAGGACGGCACGCAGGCCAAAGGCATCTGGTGGTACAGCAGAGTCGGTGCACAAAAGAATATCCCTCCGCGAGAACACGGCGGGACCTATCACTGGAAGAAGGTTGCGCCGTAGCTGATTCAAAGGCGATGCGCGATCCATCGACTTGGGTATCGAGATGCGCTAGGCAATGAAGTATGGAGAAGAAACGAGTGGGTCAGGCCGGTGTGGGAAGGCTTAGACCACACTGGGAGGCGATTCCCTGCCATTGATACTCTGTGGCTGACATTTCTTCTCCTCCGAAGAGTTCTGACACGGTACGCCCGCCTGAGTTTTCATATTCGTCATCGTTGCCTTCTTTCAGAGGGTCCTTGATGGGACTGCGCCTACCAGGCCGCAATCATTGGCATCGTCCATGGTGCTGTGGCCTGGGAACTTCTCGTGAGGAATCCCGTCTCAGGATCTACGCCAGAAGTCTTACGGTTCACGGTTCCTCTCATTCATAAACCATTGACTACTCATTTCTTAGAAACCATCGAGCACTACACCTTGAGGTCATGAGCGCGGTCAGCTCACCAGTGAGTTCCGCCTCTCCATACTTTCTCTCCAGCTCCTTGTTATGGACTGGGACACCTCACATCGGTAGAATGTTCACACATTCAAATACCCGTCACCTCACGACATCCTGGCTCTTCCGGAGGGCACTTCATGGACACGCACCGCTGGATACTTACTCACATGATCACGGTCCTTGGAATCACGGGCAGCCTCGTTCACCTTCTTCTCACCCTGACACCCGATGCACATGCAGAATCTTTCAATATCAAACCCGGTGCATGGGAGATGTCCGTGACAACCGTCACATCCGGAATGAAGCTTTCGCCTGAACTGTCGGCAAAGATGGCACCGGCACAACGGGCTCACATGGAACAGATGATGAAGGCTCGAGAAGGCAAACCTCACACAATGACCACGCGATCCTGTATTACCCAGGAAGATCTGAGCCAGGATCGGATTATCAAGGAGATGGAAGACGAAGACGAGGACACGGCGGTGCAGTGCAAGGTCAAGGTACTGTCCAAATCCTCGACCAAGCTTGTCCTCGACCAACTATGCCCAGGCCCTCCCCCCTCCACCACGCACTTCATGGTTGAAGCGAAGACACCTGAAAGCATCGTGGCACTCGGAGATCGAGGAGAGACCGGATCCGGCAAGTCCCATATCGACATCAAAGGAAAGTGGGTCAGCGCGAGCTGTGATGGACTGGATGAGTAGCGCTTAATCTTCATCCAATACTTTTACTCTTCAAGTAAAACATGCGGTAGGGTTGGAGCAGTCTCGGTCGACTCTTATTGTTTCAATCGCGGGGCTCTTGAGGGACACCACGAGTCGGGGTACACTGATTGTCCTATGACGTTCCTAAACCCAGATACGGCACAATCATCGAAAGGAGATTCTTTCATGAAAAACATAAGTCTGTTGGCCGCCTTTTCCGTGACGGCCCTCTTCGGCGTCTCTCTTACTCTTACTTTTTCTTCGTCGGCTATCGCTCAGAGCGTCTCTCCATCGGTCAAACAGAATGTTGAATCAGCGCAGAAGCCGGTCAAAACCATTGGCATGGAAGAGTATCGAAAGATTGTTGATAATCCTGGCGCAACCTTGATTGTGGATGTGCGTGAACCGCAAGAGTATGCAGCCGGACACGTCCCTGGAGCGATCAACATTCCACGTGGAGTGATCGATTCCAAAATCTGGAACTATCTGCAGAAAACCGACATGGAACACCCAATTGTGCTCCAGTGTCAAAGTGGGAGACGTGCGACACTTGCCGCTCAAACTCTTGGAGAACTTGGATTCACACAGACCTCTGCGGTGATTATGAACCTTGACGAATGGAAAACATCGGGCAACCCGTTTGTGAAGTAGCCGTCTAGCAGTGTGTTGACAAACCCAAGAACGAGCTCGGAAATGGAGCCCTGCCTGAGGTCACGAACGTCTGGAGAATACCGCACAGGCTGTTCAGAAAGGCCATCCAGCAAGGCCGCAGCGAGCGAAGAGGCGAATCGTACTCTCTGCCGTACGTTGAGCCTCTGAGCGAGGCGAGAACGCCGCTGGTGGACTGTGTCAACAGCCTGTTAGGCACGGGTTGATATTAATAAGGTGTATCGGCTCAGACTCAGGCTGTATCGTTTTCGTATTCTCAGATGTCCTAGCTGAGGACTCTGATCTCGCCCTCTTGGTACAGACAAGGAATTTTATCCCGAATTCTGCGGTAGAGATGAGTTAAGGCAAAAATCCTCGATCGCGACGGTCTGACAGAGGTGGGTGAGAACGAGACAGATGAGACGGAGGCTGCTTCCGCTCAGGCTCCGACTGTCACGGTACCGACAGTCAGACCGTCACCCCCCACACCAAGAGCCTCCCCTTACGCGCATCTCTACTCCGGAATCCTGGCTTGTTGAGTTTGGCTCCTAGCCTTTGAGTTCGGCTGTTTGGCGATTGACGACCCAGACGCCGGCCAGGATGAGACAGATACCGATAATTTCAATCCAACCCACGGCTTCCCCCAAGATCAACGCCGAGAGCCCAATGGCTGCGACCGGGGTCAGATTGCCCAACACCGAGGCCCGTGACGGACCGACACCTTTGACGCCGAACAGCCAGGCCTGTTGCGCCACAGCCGTCGCAAAGACGATGAGGTAGCCGAGGGCCAGCCAATCAGACACCGTCACTGAGGCGACACCGGCGACCATCATCTTTTGGTCCGTCCATAAAAGCGGGATCTGAAGGACCGTCGCAACCATCAGAGTCGTCCAATTGACGGTCAGGGGTGAAATCCGATCCATGATCGCGCGGCTCCCGATGCTATAGAGCGCCCAGCTCACCACGCCAAGAAAGACCAATGTACTGCCCAGCAGCGGCTGATCGCCTGCCGCCTGGAACCCTGCCACGGAAACCACACCAACTCCCGCGAAGGACAGCATCGCACCAGCCCAAACCGCTCGCAGCGGCACATCTCGAATCAACATGGCCGAGAGCAGGGACGTCACCACCGGACTCGATCCGATGATCACCCCACCGACGGCGCCACTCACATAGTTCAGCCCCATAAGGATGAGCAGGTGGTTGCCCAGCACACCAAGTCCCAGGAGGCCAAGCAGCCGAACATCGGCACCGCTCAGCCTCACAGCCGCACCCTCTTTGGCCCACCAGGTTACGAGTAGAATCGCTAGCCCGCCGGTATCTCGGAGGACCGAGGCCTCGACCGCGGAAAACGACGAGAGCGCCATCTTCTGCGCCACGATCGACCCACCCCAGAGGACCGCCGCAAGTGCGACTGACCCATAGGCCAGACTTGTGGAAGATTGGGACATGGTCATTGGGATACCGCTGTTCCGATGTCGCCGTCAAGCAGTATTCTCCCGACCGGTCATAATTGTATGCGGCCAATGGCATATCTATTGCGCTCAAACCTCAATGGGCCCCGCAAGACTTTACAATAATATACGTATAAATAATTGTCGTGGTGAGCTAATGGTGAGGGTATAGTATAAGTACACTGGCCTATACCTATAAAGGTTCTTATAAGTTATGGCCATGATCTCTCAGCCGCCTGGATCAGGTGCTTGGGGTGAGGTGGCTGGTTTGCACCACTGCTGGCTGTTATTATTCTATTCTGTTGGGGGCATATACGATCCATTTGGAAAAGCACCGAGTTTGATCCGTGGTATTCAGTCTATTGTTATCGTGGAAGTGGCGCTGTTGAATGGTAAAGTCGTATGTATGCGTCCCTAATTGGGTGATACTTCACGGACGAGTTAGAGAGGCCTTTCAGGAAAATGACCTCAAATAGAGAAAAGCGTCTAGATGGGAAAGTTGCACTCGTTATGGGAGGCACAGGCGGGATAGGTCGAGCTGTTGCAATAGAATTTGCTTTATGTGGTGCATCGGTAAGTGTAGTGGGGCGACGGATAAAAGAGGGCAGCGATGTGGTGGCTGAGATTGTCAATCAGGGAGGAAATGCCTCTTTTATTCGTGGAGATTTGTCCGATCAACATGAGATTCGATTGGTCATTGAGAATGTCATGGACGCTTACGGGCGAATTGATTGTGCATTTAATAATGCGGGGACTGAAGGACCACTAGGCGATCTGTTGCATCACACGGAACAGGAAATTAAAGAGACCTTTGAGATAAACGTACATGGGCTTGCCCATAGTATGAGATTGCAGCTCGAATGCATGTTGCGACAAGGAGAAGGGGCTATAGTCAATTGCGCATCAATAGCCGGTCTGCGCGGTATTGCGGGCTCTTCTGTGTACTGCGCCACAAAGCATGCAGTCATAGGGTTTACTAAATCGGTTGCGTTGGAGTATGCCGCACGAGGCATACGAATCAATGCCGTAGCACCTGGCTGTATTGAGACTGAGATGTTATATCGTGTCACTAAAGGAAACTATGACGATCTGGTTAGAAAGGTACCTATGAGGCGGTTGGGACAACCGAAGGAAGTGGCTAAGGCCGTTTCATGGCTGTGCTCTCATGAGGCATCATTCGTTACAGGACAAGTTCTGACAGTTGATGGCGGTGTCGAGGCCGGTTTATAGGTCTTCACTGCACGGAATTTTACAAGTGAGGTTATGCGTTTACCGAGTAGACTCTTATCGGTGTTTAAACTCGTGTCGTGGTCATGTTGTTCCTCGTCAATTTGGCTGGATTCCGCCCTTACCTTTGAGCGGTGTAAAACGGGCGGCGTGGGCATCCCGTTGGGGCAATTTCAGGAAGACGATGATTCCTGTCTCAGGGCTTAATGTGAATCCCCCGGTTCCCTTCAGTGTATTCTCACCGGCTGGAACGAGCTCTACCTGCTCGTTAGCCTTCTCAAATCCCTGCTGAATCGTCGCCTTTGCCTTGGCGCCCTCGCTGGAAATGGGTTTGTCCGAATGATCACTCACATACAGGAGGAGTTCCCCATCTTTGGCGACCAATTCGAGATGATACGGTCCTGCGGCCAGCGACTGCCCACCGTGAAGGGACTTGACTGGTTCGGCGTGTTTGGCTGAGTGGGCACCGACTTGAACCGATCCCAGCAGCGTGACGCACAGTATGAACAAGCTCCCGAGCAGATGTCTCACGATCAGTTCTCCTTACAACTCAGCCTGATCTCCATTCATTGCGCCTTGTCCACTCTCAATCTTTCGGTCAGTGGTGATGATGGTGTGGCCCTGCATCATCCGTATGGGCCTGAGCTTTCTCGCCCTGTTCACCCTTCGGTTTCAACGGCATGAATCGAGCGGCATAGCCGTCTTGGTTCGGCAGCTTCATGAACACGATGACCACGGTGCTTGGCGTCAGAGAAAAGGTGCCAGACCCCTTGAGGATGTTGCCTCCGACTGGGTGGAGGTGCACCTGTGTCCTGTTCGACCCCGTTTCAACCGTCGCTTTCGCCAACCCGCCATCGACGCCGATGATATTGTCGGCATGGTCCGTGACATAGACCGTCAGTTCCCCATCCTTGGCCAATAGTTCCATATGATACGGCCCGGTCATCCGCAACTGTCCACCGTGCGGCGCCTGAACGGACTCGAAATATTCATCGGTATGGGCACCCGCTGACAGCGGAAGGGCCAGGATCATGACGGACAGCACACCAAGTATCATGGTCGTCATACGTTGCTCGCCTCCTAACAGGTCAGCCACGGGGTTACTTGAGTAAGTAATCTGAAATGAGTGCGGCGAGTTCGGCCGGCTCGACGACTCCTTCGCGCGTCAACAATAACTTACCATGCGCAAAGAGATGGGTGGTGGGATACGTTTCAAAGATGTGGGTTTTTTTAATTTCGCGACAGCGCCCAGGGACATGCATCTTGGCCTTGCCGACCTTGATGGTCGGGAATTTGGCCGCGGTCTCCTCCAGAATGGGATCGTAGGCTTTGCAGGGTTCGCAAGTGGCCAGGCCATAGGCGACCACCGCACCAGAGCTGTCGGTGAACTCCTTGTAGTTGGCGTCGCTGACGTCTTGAACGATTCCGCTCATAACGAGTGTTGAGGTGTGAGGGCTGAGGACGGAGCGTCAGAGTCGCCCAGCCCTCAGTCCTCGTTACTCAGTCCTATATTATCAGCTCAATTTTGCGAGCGCATCGAGGATTTCTTTGTCCTCGCGGGCGGTCTTGATTTCCTGTACCTTCGCATAGGCGACCTTGCCGTTCTTATCCACGATGACGGTCGCACGCTTGGAACAGTTTAAGGGCTCAAAATAGAGACCATACGACTTGGCCGTTGTCCGATGCACGTCGGACAACAGGCGATGCTTCAGGTCCAATGAATCCGCCCAGGCCTTGTGGGAGAAAAAGCTGTCGCAGCTGACACCGAACAATTCGGCGTTGGCGGACTGGAACTTCGGGAAGTCGTCGGTCAGACACTTGTTTTCACCCTGACAGACCGGGCTCCAATCCAGCGGATAGAAGCACAAGACGACGTTTTTCTTACCTCTGTATTCGCTCAACTTCACGTCCTTCTGGTCTTGATCCTTCAGATTGAAATCCGGTGCTGTATCGCCCACTTTGATTTCCGGTGCCACGTCACTCATTGCAAACCTCCTTATTAGAACATCTGTATGGATGATAGCTGTACTGAGGTCTTGGATAGGTAGGACCCCACTGAGACCATAAAGTTTGTAACCTGTGTTTCGAAGGGATGTCAACGGGCCGATAGGCCTATGGGGAGAGGTGCGTGGCCGTGGCAGGGGTACATTTACGAGGTCTGCAGTTCTCGGAATCCCAGCATCCGGCCGGCCGGCGCAGCGGTCCGGTAGTTTCGAACGCGAACCCTACGTCCGAGCAGAGGAAGATCGAGCGTGGTCCCGACTTTCATCGGCTGGCCCAGTCGCAACAATTCGCTGCCGGATGCGGACAAAATGTCCTTGTTGGAACCGTCAGGGAGTCCCTTCGCTGAAAACATTTCGATCTCGTCCATCCCGAACTTGCTGAGCCCCAGTGAATACGACCAGACCCGATCCGGGTGAGCATTGTCGTCATGCACGATCGTGACGTGGTCTTCCAGTAGAAAACTCGACAGCGCCCGTTGCTGCCAATCTGAGGGATTCACGTAGGCTTGTGTGATGACATCATAGGCCGTGCCTTGTGACAACAGCGTCAAGCAGCGAGCCAGTCGCGTCGCCAGGAGGATGGTATCCGGCATGTCGCGAGGAACGGTGATGGATGGGGCGATCGCTCCCATAAGGTCATGTTCCCACGATAATTGTTTCATGACTGCGGCAACCTGATCCGTCGGAAGGGGCATGACGACATGGGCTGACCATGGGCCATGGGTAGCCTGCCAGGATTCGGGCGATCCCTCCTCGTGCTGGATCACGAGCGGTCCACCGTACTCTCGATCATACAGGGCCTTGACCTCATCCGTACCAGGAGCAGTGCCTCGATATCCGATAAAGTAGAGAGGTGGTCGCTTAGCCGAAGGCTTGGGCGATTTCTTTCGAATTCTCATGTCAGCATCCGTAACTCGTTATGAATAAGAGCAAATAGCAAATGGCATATAGCGTATGGCAGAAAATTAATCCCTCAAGCCCTGAGCAATAAGCTATTCGCCATCGGCCATACGCTCTTTGGCGGGACTATTTCCCCGCCTTCTTCGCTTTTCGACGGTCATCGGGATTCAGCAATCGTTTACGGAGGCGGAGGTTTTGTGGAGTGATCTCCACCAGTTCATCGGATCCAATATATTCCAGTGCAAACTCCAAGGTCATTTCCCGCGGAGGGGTGAGCACCAAGGCTTCATCGGACCCGGAGGCCCGCATGTTGGAGAGATGCTTTTCCTTGCACACGTTCACGTCCAGATCCTCGTCGCGACTGTTTTGGCCGACGACCATCCCTCGGTATACTTCGACTCCGGGGCCGATGAACATGGCGCCCCGCTCCTGGGTCATGAAGATGGCATAGCCTGTACTCGCCCCGTCTTCGTACGCGACGAGCGAGCCATGCGGAGTCACGAGGAGATCTCGTTCTTCCGCCGGTTCGTAGGCCGAGAAGACATGGTGCAGAATGACGGTGCCTCGGGTCTTTGCCAACAGCACGTTCTTCAGTCCCATGATGCCGCGGGTCGGAATGTGGTATTCCAGATGCATCTCGCTGGTGCCGACGTCGGAGTGAATCAGCTTCATGTGCCGCATCTCGCCTCGGCGTTTCCCGAGTTCTTCGATGACGGTTCCCTGATAGGTCTCCGGCACCTGGATGGTCAGTTCCTCGTACGGTTCCATGACTTTGTCGCCTTCGCGATGAACAATGACCTCCGGTTGGGAGACTTGCAGTTCGTACCCTTCCCGTCGCATTTGTTCGATTAAGACGGAGAGGTGCAGTTCGCCTCGTCCCGCCACAAGAAAGCGATCGGCGCTGTCGGTCTCATTGACGCGGAGCGACACGTTGGTCTCCAGCTCCTTGAACAGGCGCTCGCGCAGGTGGCGTGACGTGAGGAACTTGCCTTCGCGTCCGGCGAATGGACTGTTGTTGACGGAGAAGGTCATTTGTACGGTCGGCTCATCAATCGACACGCGCGGGAGGGCAACCGGCTTGTCGGCGTCGGCGATGGTGTCGCCGATGCTCACGTCATCAAGTCCGGCGACGGCAACGATTTCGCCGGCCGCTGCCTGTTCGGTGTCGGCCCGGTCTAGGCCGGAATAGACGGCGAGGTCGGATACCTTACCTGGAATCTGTGCACCGTTTTTCCCGAGCACCATGACATTTTGCCGTCTGGCAATTGAACCGGACTGGATCTTGCCGATTCCCATCTTGCCCTTGTAGGGATCTTGCACAAGGGCCAGCACAAGAATTTGGAGCGGGGCATCGACGGTAATTGCTGGAGCAGGAATTTTCTCCAGCACGGTATCGAGCAATGGGACGATATCCGTTCCCGGTTTGTTGACATCGAGCGTGGCGATTCCTTTAATGGCCGATGTGTAGACGATCGGAAAGTCGAGTTGCTCGTCGGTGGCGCCGAGATGGACGAACAGGTCGAAGGTGCGGTTGACCACGTCGTCGATGACTGCGTCCGGCCGATCGATCTTGTTGATGACGACAATGGCTTTGTGTCCCAACGCCAACGCCTTCCGCAACACGAAGGTCGTTTGCGGCATGGGGCCTTCCTTGGCATCGACTAAAATCAATACACCGTCCACCATTCGAAGCGTCCGTTCCACTTCCCCGCCGAAGTCGGCGTGGCCCGGCGTATCGACGATGTTGATTTTCACTCCATTGTAGATGACGCTGGCGTTTTTGGCCCGGATCGTAATCCCACGCTCCCGTTCCTGATCCATCGAATCCATGATGCGTTCGCCCATGTCATCGATCTTGCGATGGACGTGAGTTTGGCGGAGTACGGCATCGACCAGGGTCGTTTTGCCGTGATCGACGTGGGCGATGATCGCGATATTGCGGATATCGCTGCGACGGTCCTGAGGGGCGCGTACGGTGGACATGGTGACGGTGCTTCCTTAATGACAAAAATGACGCCCCGGTAGTGAGGCGCAAACTCGGCAGTATACTCGAAGACGATACTCTGACACAAGCAACAGGTCGATATGAAAGTGTCAGATGGGGTCGAGTCCGGATCAGCCGACCGGGGGACGCTTGTCTCTCTCAGTGCGCAGCGATGTGGAGTTGGCGTAGATCCGATGTGCGTGAGAGAAATTCCGAATGCTACTGATGGGGACGAGCTTCCGGGGAGGAAGACGGCATCGTTATGGGCGTGCCGGCGGTATCAGGGCCCGCTCAATACATCTCAGCAAACTGTCGCGCTTAAATGGTTTGAGGATGTAATCCTGCACCTTGATGGACACCGCCCTACGGATACAGAACGGATCGACGACAGCCGTCAGGAGGACCACCGGTACGTCTTGCCAGTCGGACGCTGCTCGAATTGTCTCCAAAATAGTGACCCCATCGACATGGGGTAGTTGGATGTCCAGCAGCACGAGCGAAGGAGGCGGCATCGAAGCGATCTTGTTCAGCGCGTCCTGGCCGTCGGCGGCATGCACGACCGGATAGCCCTTTTCCTGCAAGATGAGCGTCACGAGAGCGGCGGTATCTGGTTCATCTTCGACTAGGAGGATCGGCTGATTGATAACAGGCTGTTCGATCATGCAAGAAACCTTATCATTTTCTTAAGCGGCCCGGTTTTCTGAGGTGGTGGCGTCATGAACAATCAGTATGCGCGAGGCCTTCTTGTTTATTCGTTGTTGTCGCCCGCGGCTGTGTAGTCGGTGGCTAGACCAAGGCTCACTTTTCCCGTGGAGGTATGGCATGTTTCTACTATGAAGTGAATCATTTCAGAAACGAAATGTTTTTTCCCGCCGAGATCAACAGACGCAAGAGTTCGAGGGGGGCAATCGGTGCCTTGCTTGAGTTTTCACATGGCACATTGTAAGTTCTGACGTACCGCAGACGCACGTCGACAGGATTCCAGACTCGATGCCGAACGACAGTCGATTGATGGGAAGAAATCAGGAACAGCCGCGTCGTCGCCTGCGCCGATGGCAAGTGATCGTGCTTGGCCTGGTGGCCGCCATGATTGTCGGCGTCACGACCGTAGTGGGCGTCATTTGGCATTTCGCCCAAGATCTTCCCTCACTCGATCTGCTTCAAAACTATCAACCGAGTTTGGTGACGACTGTCTATTCGGATGACCGTCAGCCGATCGGCCAGTTTTTCATTGAGCGCCGCATTCTGACGCCGCTTCCTGAAATTCCAAAAACATTGACTCAGGCGGTAATCGCAACGGAAGATGCCCGGTTTTTCGAGCATCCGGGATTGGATCTTATCGGGATGTTGCGGGCGGCTTGGACGAATATTCGGCATGGCGGGAAGAAGGTCGAAGGTGCCAGTACGATCACGCAACAATTGGCTCGGTCGCTCTTTCTCTCCTCTGAACGGTCGTATGGACGAAAAATCCGCGAAGTCATTCTGGCCTACAAGATGGAGGTGGTGTCGGGCAAAGAGCAGATTCTTGAAACCTACCTGAATCAAATCTACTTCGGACAAGGAGCTTATGGGGTTGGATCGGCGGCACGCTCCTATTTCGACAAGGACATTAGAACACTGACGCTGGCCGAATCGGCCTTCTTGGCAGGACTCCCGCAGAAGCCGAGCAAGTTTTCGCCGTTTGCCGCGTACGATATGGCGAAAAAGAGGCAGGAGCATGTGCTCGCACGGATGGAGGAAGTCGGGTTCATCACGCCAGCGGAACGAGAAGCAGCTGTTCGTGAGACACTGAATTTCCATCAACCGGTGAGCGAGCATCTTGCTCCGTACTTCGTCGAGTATGTCCGGCAATTACTCGTGGCAAAGTACGGGGAGTCGATGGTGTACAAAGGTGGTCTCCAAATTCATACCACCTTGAACTTGGAGATGCAGCGAGCAGCTGAAGCGGCGTTCTTGAGCGGCGTTCGAGAACTCGATAAGCGGGAAGGCTGGCGAGGGCCTCGACGAACGGTGGATCTCGACACGTTTCAACCCTCACATCTCGCGTCCGGAGAGCCATTGCTCAAACCCGGATATGTGGGGGAAGGGGTCGTCTTAAAGATTACCAAGGATTACTACCTCGTTCAGGTTGGGCCGTTCACGGGGAAGCTGGCCTTTGACGATATGGCCTGGGCGAAGCGGATGCTCAAAGGGCCTGACCCGACGGTCGATTTTGTTGTGAATCCCAATGTGAAGCAGCTCTTGAAGCCTGGCGATGTCATCGAAGTCGGAGTGAAGAGGCTGACGAAGGAGGGGGTGCTTCTGACGCTTGAACAGACTCCGGTTGTGGAAGGGGGACTGATTGCCATCGACCCGAAGGCGGGGACGATTCGTGCGATGGTCGGTGGCTACGACTTTGCTCGGAGCGAATACAATCGTGCCGTGCAGGCACACCGGCAACCGGGATCTGCATTTAAACCGCTTATTTATGCCACCGCGATGAGTCAGGGCTTGAGCCCAGCCACTCAGATCCTTGATGCACCCGTGGTCTATGAACAGGAAGAGGAGGCCAAGACCTGGAAGCCCGAGAACTATGGACGAAAATTTCACGGCATGGTGAGTCTCCGGGATGCCTTGGCGCAGTCGCATAATCTGGCGACGGTTCGGTTATTGGATAAGGTTGGTGTGAAAAACGTCATTGAGTTCTCCCGTGCCGTCGGCGTCACGAGCCCGCTTCCAGCTGATCTCTCGCTGGGGCTTGGGACGTCGTCTCTGAGCTTGATGGAGCTGACGTCGGTGTATGGCGTGTTCTTGAATCAGGGCAGCCGCGTGGAACCCTTTGCGATCAAGGCAGTCAAGGATAATACGGGCCAAACGCTTGAATCCATCGAGCCCGAGCCGCACGAGGTCATCTCGAAAGAAACGGCCTACCTGATCACGAATATGATGGAAGATGTTGTCCAGAAAGGAACCGGGCAGGCGGCCAAAACGCTGGGTCGTCCGATCGCGGGGAAAACTGGGACGACGAACGAGTACATCAACGCCTGGTTTATCGGCGGGACTCCGAACTTGGTGACCGGTGTGTATGTGGGATTCGACGACCGGCGGTCGCTGGGCGAGAGCGAAACCGGAGCTCGGTCGGCCCTACCGATCTGGACGGCCTTTATGAGGGAGGCCCTTAAACAGCTTCCGGTCGTCCCCTTTGAGATTCCCGATGGAGTCACGTTTGTGAAAGTTGACTCCTCGACAGGCCTGTTGGAGGCCGATCAGGATGGCGAAGGCCAACAGGGAACTGTGGAACTCTTCGCAAAGGGCAGTGAACCGACACAGGCGGTGCAGCGACGACTCGACCCAACGGATTTTTATAGGCTGGATCAGATTCCTGAAGGGCAACCGACCGGTGACGCCGAGCAGTAGGACTGAGAGGCACACGGCGGAGGTGATGAAAGAGAGGAAGATTTCAGAGAACGGTTCGGTCTCGTCGTTTTACGATTTCGAGTCTTGATATTCCTCGTGCCACGCCATCTGGATCGTTTCTAAAATCTTTTCGTTCGATTTCTTGGGGTCGTCTTTAAAGTCCGGCAACGCCACGATCCAGGTATGCATATCGGTAAACCGTACAGTCAACGGATCCGTCTCAGGGTGTTCTTCCACCAGCCGTATAGCGATGTCTTCGGCGTCTTGCCATTTCAGGTCCATTGCGCACTCCTTACGAGCAGATGGCGTATGGCTTATAGCCGGGGGCTCCGACCATAAGCCATCAGCTATAGGCTCTTTTCACGTGACTTCCGTGACTTTCTTCCCTTGTAGGCTTTTTTTCAGGGAATCGTCCAGCATCACTACGTTCAAATTTTTTGCAGCCTGTTCGAGTTCTGCCATCCGTGCGCGGATGGTACGGGGATCGGAGCCGTCTTTCGCTGAAGCCAGTTGAGACGATGCGTTTCGAATACCCTTGGCTTCATCCGCCATGATCAGATGTCCCGCTTCCGTCAGCGACCTCTCCGTTGTCTTTAGTAGTGCTTCGGCATCCAGCCGAGCTTCAATCAACTTCCGAGCGTTGACATCGTCGACTGCAAACTTAAATGAGTCTTCGATCATCCGCTCCACTTCCGCATCCGAAAGCCCATAGGAAGGTTTGACGTCGATCGACTGGCTCTGACCGGTTCGCATATCCGTCGCCGTGACGTTCAAGATGCCGTTGGCGTCGATCAGAAAGGTCACCTCGATGCGTGGGACGCCGGCCGGAAGGGGCGGTACTTTCAACCGGAATCGTGCCAGACTGCGGTTGTCTTTGATGAGTTCGCGCTCGCCTTGCAGAATATGAATATCGACGCCGGTCTGCCCGTCGACGTAGGTCGTGAACAGTTCTTTGGCGCTTGCTGGGATGGTCGTGTTTCGGCGGATCAAACTGCTCATGACACCGCCCATCGTTTCAATGCCGAGCGACAGGGGCGTCACATCTAACAGCAACATGTCCGTCGTTCCACCGCTCAGAATATCGGCTTGCACGGCAGCGCCGAGTGCGACGACTTCATCCGGGTTCAAGTGACAATGTGGCGCCTTTCCAAACAGCGCCTCGACGCGTCGGCGAACCAAAGGCATGCGGGTGGAACCACCCACCAATACCACCTCGTCGATGTCCTTTGAGGTAAGTCCGGCGTCCTTTAAAGCCATGCGGCAGGGGGCCAGCGTCCGTTCAATGACCGGCATCGCCAGGGATTCGAGCTGCTCACGCGTTAGTTCTCTGGTGAAGTGTCCCTTGTCATCCGGTAGTTCGATGGTGATCGTGGCTTTGAGATCGTCAGAAAGGCGAATCTTGGCTCGCTCTGCTTCCAAACGGACGGCCTGCATATGATCGGAGTATTCACTCAGGTTGATCCCATACTGTTCTTGGATCTGTCCGATAAACAGGTCGACAAGCAGCCGGTCGAGATCGTCCCCTCCCAGGTGGGTATCGCCATTCGTCGCCAGGACTTCAAAGATTCCGTCCTTGAGCTTCAAGATTGAGATGTCGAATGTGCCGCCTCCGAAGTCGTAGACAGCAATCGTCCCTTGTGTCTTTCCCTGAAGTCCGTAAGCCAGGGAGGCGGCGGTCGGCTCGTTGATGATGCGCAGGACTTCCAATCCGGCAATGAGCCCGGCATCTTTGGTCGCTTGCCGTTGACTGTCGTTGAAGTAGGCGGGAACGGTGATGACGGCTTTACTGATACTTTCCCCCAGATAGGTTTCCGCGCGTCGCTTCAATTCCTTGAGCACCATGGCGGAGACCTGTGGTGGGGAATAACTCTTTTCGCCGAGCCGAATCCGGATGACACCGCCGGTCTCCGTGAGTGTGTAGGGGAAATACGCCAGTTCGTTTTGCACATCGGCGAGACCCTTACCCATGAAACGTTTTACGGAATAGACCGTTCGCTCGGGATTTCGCGTCAAGTGTTCTTTAGCCGAATCTCCGACAATCAACCCATTGTCCGTCAAGGCAACCACCGACGGCACCATCGTACGACCGTTGCGGTCAGGGACGACGCAAGGCTGGCCCTCCTTCATGAAGGCGATCAGAGAATTCGTTGTGCCGAGGTCGATGCCGACAATTCTTGTCATGTTCTTACGTGCTGGGCAGGATGTCTCAGGCAATCGTGGCAGCAAGGTCGTTGACGATGCTGGTGACGTACGTTCGATTGGAGAGGAGATCCCGCATGTGTTTCAGGAGCCGGTCTCGTTCTTCCCTCGCCGGGCTCGTCGCTTCCCCACGATCTTGTAACTGATCCCAGTCTGTAAACAGCCTATGCAGCTGAGCTTCCATTTCCTGTCTGCGCTGTTCGAGCCCTCGTTGTTCGGTCTCAAGGACGGTACGAAGCTCACGACCTTCCTGGGAATCCCGCTCCGATGATCTGAATGCCTCAAGCGTATCTTGTAGTTCCAAGATCTCTTCAAATAGTTCAGCTGGAGGAGACGTTCGAATGTCTTTCACGGAACCGGTTTCGAGGGCCACCAAATATTCCGCGCGTTGAATGGGGTCTCGGAGTGTACGATAGGCCGTATTGAGGACGGCGGCATTGCCGAGGCTAATCGTTTGTTCCGCCGGACTCTTCGTCTGATAAAAGTCAGGATGGAATGTCCGGCTCAATTCGTAGAACTTGGCCTCGAGTTTCTTTGGGTCCAGCGTGAGACGTCGAGGAAACCCAAGACAGGTGAAATAGTCGGTCTCTTTTGAAACCGGCTGAACTTTGACGCACCGGTCGCAGAAGTATTCCCCCGTGACGGCAGACTGGCAGTGCCAGCACATGCTCCGGGCCATCTGCAGTCCGCGCGGCTGTGGTGACTCTGGTGTTTGTTGGTCCATGGAGGCATTCAGCATGGTGCGTGCCGCACCAATCGGTTAAAAAACTCGTGGAGAATCAGGCGGAGAACGACTCTCCGCAGCCACACGTTTTATTCGCATTGGGGTTGAGAAACTTGAAATTCCCCCCCATCAAGTCTTTTTGATAATCCAATTGGGTGCCTTGAAGATAGATGGCGCTCTTGGCGTCGATGATGACCTTCACTCCGTTGATTTCATATACTTGGTCATATTGCCCGATCTTGTCGTCGAAATTGATCGTGTAGCTCAGGCCAGAACAGCCACCGCCTTTCACGCCGAGTCGAAGGCCGCCTTCCTCGATTCCTTGTACGTTGATCAATCGTTTGATCTCTTTCACGGCAGCATCGGTGAGTGTGATGACCGGAGCCTGTATTTCGACATTCGTTGTGTCCATGGAGGCACTCCCTTCGTAGATAGCGCTGTTACTTGGTGCCGGATGCTTCTCCGTCAGATTTTTTTTGATAATCAGCCAAGGCGGCTTTGATCGCATCTTCCGCGAGAACCGAACAGTGAATCTTGACCGGCGGCAGATTGAGTTCCTGGACGATGTCCGTGTTCTTGATCTGTTGCGCTTCTTCAATCGTTTTGCCCTTCAACCATTCGGTGGCCAAGCTGGAGCTGGCGATGGCCGATCCGCAGCCGAATGTTTTGAACTTGGCATCGACGATCGTATCATTCTGCACTTTGATCTGCAGCTTCATCACGTCGCCGCACTCCGGTGCTCCCACCATGCCGGTGCCTACACCTTCTTCATCCTTCTTGAAGCTTCCCATGTTGCGAGGGTTGTTGAAATGATCGACGACTTTATCGCTGTATGCCATGGTATCCTCCGAAATAAGCGAGTCTCGTTTTAGGTTAGTGCGCGGCCCATTGAACGGATTTCAGATCGACGCCTTCCTTAGCCATCTCATAGAGGGGGGACATCTCCCTCAACTTGGTGACGATCTCAATAACCTTCTTGATCGTATAGTCAATCTCGCTATCGGTATTGAAACGGCCCAAGCCAAAGCGGATCGACGAGTGCGCGAGCTCAGTTCCCACACCGAGCGCACGCAAGACGTAGGAAGGTTCCAGCGTGGCCGAGGTGCAGGCCGATCCGGATGAGAGCGCGATGTCTTTCATGCCCATGAGTAAGGACTCGCCTTCGACGTACGCGAAGGAAATGTTGAGATTGCCGGGCAGCCGGTTCGTCGGATGGCCGTTGAGATAGCTTTCCTCTAGGGCCGCCATGATCTCGGCCTGCAGCCGGTCGCGCATCTTGGTCAGCCGAGCCGTTTCTGCTGGCATCTCCTGCTCACAGAGCTCACAGGCCTTCCCGAATCCGACGATCAGCGGAACAGGTAAGGTGCCGGACCTCATGCCGCGTTCATGCCCGCCGCCGTCCATCTGGGGTGCGATCCGCACGCGCGGGTTTCGCTTCCTGACGTAGAGGGCCCCGATCCCCTTCGGGCCATACATTTTATGAGCCGAGAAGGACATTAGGTCGATCCCCATGGCCTGGACATCGACCGGGATCTTTCCGACACCCTGGGTGGCATCACAATGAAACAAGATACCTTTCGCTTTGGCGATTTTGCCGATCTCCGCAATGGGATTAATCGTGCCGATCTCATTGTTCGCCAACATGACTGAGATCAGGATCGTCTTGTCTGTGATGGCGTTCTGCACGTCTTGCGGGTTTACCATGCCGTATTTATCGACCGGCAAGTAGGTCACGGTCGCCAGCCCTTTGGCTTCCAGAGACTTGGCGGTATCGAGTACGGCCCGATGTTCCGTGGATGACGTGATGATGTGGGTGCCCTTTTCTTTGTACATCTCCAGGACACCCTTCAGGGCGAGGTTGTCCGATTCCGTGGCGCCGCTGGTAAAGACGATTTCCTTGGCATCAGCCTTGATCAGTTTCGCGATCCGTTTCCGAGCCTCTTCCACGGCTTCTTCAGCCGCCCAGCCAAAAGCATGGTTGCGGCTGGCCGCGTTGCCGAACTTTTCGACGAAGTAGGGCAACATGGCCTCCAGCACACGTGGGTCCATGGGAGTGGTGGAATGGTTATCGAGGAAAATAGGAAGCTTCATTGTTCGACTCCTTGTGCCGAAGGAGACTGAATGGTAATCAGAGGTGTTCCCCCCAACATGTCTCCCAACGTCATATTGTTCAGTAGCTGGTAGATGCTGTCTTGGATTTTCAAGAGCGGCGTGCGGATGTTGCAGTGTTCACGCTGCATGCAGTAGTCGCCATCTCTTTCGTGCGAGCAGTCGGTGATGGACAGTGGGCCCTCGATGCTTTCAAGGATCTGCGCAATGGTGATCTGTCTGGCGCTCCGTGCCAGGAGATAGCCACCCTTGGGGCCGTTGTGACTTTCGATCAAGCCGTTCTTAGAGAGAACCTGAAGGACCTTCGCGAGCAGTTCCAGCGGAATGTTATATTCCTCGGCGATTTCTTTCGTATTCACCACGCGGCCAGGCGTGACATCGCCGAACTGGACGGAGGCGATATGCTGGAGTGCCATTAGGGCGTAATCAGCTTTTTTCGAAATCTTCAACATGACTATTGCCGATCGGTTAGATCGGAGACTATAATGATCTCCGATCAATATGGTCGCATTAAAGCTACCATGCAGATTTGAATTGTGTCAATACGTGACAAAAATCTAATCCGTCTCAGAAAGGAACAGGCACATGGGTGGGACGAACCCCTATATTGAGAAAGCCGATTACGAACTTCCTACGGCCTCCTATTCCGTGACATTTATCCAACCAAGTGGAACCTCGACCACCGTTGCCGTCGATCCGGAAAAGATTCCTTACGGTGTCACGGGGTTACCAGGGAGCATTTTGGATATCGCCATGGGCCATGGAATAGATCTGGAGCATGTCTGTGGTGGGGTCTGCGCCTGTTCAACCTGTCACGTCATTGTGAAACAGGGCTTGGAAAGTTGTAATGAAGGCACCGATGACGAATACGATCAACTGGATGAAGCTCCCATGACGACACTTCAGTCTCGCCTGGGTTGCCAATGTGTCCCGAATGGGAAAGCGAATATCGTCGTAGAAATTCCCGCTGTGAATAAAAATCTCGTTCGAGAAGGCCACTGAAGAAGAGCAACTGCGCTCTTCGCCGGTATCATCGGTCGATCAGTTCGGTTGGATCCGACAGCACTGATGAAGACCGATGATTCTATTAGTCATAGGTTTCGATCTTGACCTCCTTTCGATCGTACCCTTGATCCATAAAATAAGCCCGAAGAGGACGGACAAAGGCTTTGGTTCCACAGAGCATGGGGATCACTTTAGGCTGGCCAGTGAGCAGTGGGCCCAGCATCGCTAAAGTTTTCTCCACGGCTACGGATTCATTCTGATCCGCTACAATCGGTAGATAGCGAAACGGGGGCTCCTGGACGGCCATGGTAAGCCATTCCTGATGGAACAGCACCTCCTCTTCGCTGGGTGCCACAGCGATTAAGAGGACCGGCGTATGATTTTTTTTATAAAACATCTGCTTCAATAGGCATCGTATCGGAACAAGGCCTGTGTAGCGACCGATCAGTATGAGTTCTCGATCGAGAGTCTCAGGAAGAATAAACCGCCCATAGGGTCCGGACAGAGTGATCTCATCGCCGGACTTCAGCTGATAGAGATACGGAGAGCCGAGTCCATCGGGAACGAGATCGAATACCAGCGTCAACTCTCCATAGGGCGAGGAAGGATCGGCCATGGAGTAGGCTCGATTGAGCGGCGGCTTGGGTCCTATGGGGAGGTGAAGGGACACCCATTGTCCAGGTTGGAACGCAATCTTGGCGGTCTTGGGCTTGAGGACCAGCTGGCGGACGTGAGGCGTGAGATCTGTCGCGGACAGCACTGTGGCAGGTTGCTTCTGTTCTGCCATCCCCATCTCCTTCGGCATTCTCATAGCAGAAGCCGTTAAGAGATGGAAGCGCCTCGGCGGTGTACAAGGATTTTCTCAGCGTGGTATAGATGGGCGGCTTCGTCTGTGTAAAGAAGGGACAATGTTGATATGAGTGAGGTTCGTGTCCGGTTCGCTCCCAGCCCGACGGGTTTTCTGCATATCGGTGGAGTGCGTACAGCCCTGTTTAATTGGCTGTTTGCGCGCCAACAGCAGGGGACGTTCATTCTTCGGATTGAGGATACCGATCAAAGTCGGTCGACCGATGAGTCCATTCAGGCCATCATTCAGGGGATGAAATGGGTCGGTCTCGATTGGGATGAAGGACCATTTCGACAAACGGAGAGGATGGATCTGTATCGCGGCCATGCCATGAAGTTACTGGAGAAGGGGCATGCATACTGGTGTGTCTGTAAGGCGGAGGAGCTGGAGGCTCGGCGGAAGGAAGCTGAGGTCAAAGGCCTATCACCCCGCTATGACGGCCGCTGCCGCAACCTAGGAATTGCAAGTCCGCCAAGCGAGGCCGCCCTTCGCTTCAAAGCGCCACGGGAAGGACAGATCGTTGTGGACGATCTCATCAAGGGTGCGATCACCTTCGATAACAGTGCGGCTGACGACCTCATTATTCTTCGGTCCAACGGTTATCCGACCTACAATTTTTCGGTGGTCGTCGACGATGCATTGATGCGCATCACGCATGTGGTGCGGGGGGATGACCATCTGACCAACACGCCGCGACAGATTCCGATTTTCGAAGCGCTGGGGTTTACCGTTCCGCGCTTTGGCCATCTCCCAATGATTCTGGGTTCAGACAAGACGAGGCTTTCAAAACGCCATGGGGCGACGTCGGTCATGGCTTATAAAGATATGGGGTACCTGCCCGATGCCATGGTTAACTATCTCGTTCGACTTGGCTGGTCGCACGGGGATCAGGAGCTCTTTACTCGGCAGGAGCTTATCGAAAAATTCTCGTGGGATCATGTCCAGACGTCGGCTGCCGTGTTCAATCCGGACAAGTTATTGTGGCTGAATGCTGAATACATCAAGACGAGCCCTGCACAACAGGTGGCTCAAGCTCTCGTGCCGTTGTTAGACCAAGCAGGGTTGAAAAATGACGTCGAGGGTGTCTCGGACGAATGGCTCGCACAGCTGGTGGTCTTAGTGAAAGAGCGGGCGAAGACGTTGGTCGACATGGTGGAATGGGTGAAACCCTATTTCGGGCAAGTCGCTCCCCTCGAGGAAGAGGCAGCCAAGAAATTTCTCACACCGGCGATGGCTCCGTTGCTGCAGAAGCTGGTCACGCGCTTTGAAGCGTTTCCCACCTTTTCCAAACAAACCTGGGAGGAAAGCTTCAAGAAGCTGGTCGAAGAAGAAGGCATCAAAATGGGCGCCTTGGCCCAACCGGTTCGTGTGGCGCTCACCGGGCGAACGGCAAGCCCGGGCCTCTTCGAGGTAATGGAAGTGCTGGGGCGGGATCGAACCCTGTCGCGTCTGCGAAACGGGATTGAGCGTGCCTCGAACGGATGAAGGTTTTCTCTTCCCAAACCCGCGTCGATCTTGACGGAAATGCGATTGATATATTACTGTGAAGCCCGGTTGGGGGATCGTCTAGCGGTAGGACGTCAGTCTCTGGATCTGACTACCTAGGTTCGA